>JAQGPB010000230.1 GCA_028293265.1 Pedosphaera sp.
GGCAGCAATACGCGCCCCCGCTGGTCTTGGCTGGTGTGCCACCCCGTCTCGGCAATTCTTTGCCGGCAATTCCTTCGGGAAAGCCCGGGTAATTCCGCGCGTCCGGCAATGCCGACGCCGACCACGATCACCCCAGGCAGCGGTCACGGCTCGCTGGCTTTGAATCTTCGGTTGGAAGCGGGCCTGCGCCCGTCCGGCTTTTTGTTCAAAGTTTTTGCCGGTTCGCTGACGTCCGCATGATCAGGTTGTTTTCTCGGTTTTCACCCTGGAGATTTTCACGCGGAAAAACACCTCTTCCATGCCTCCGACCGGTCTGGTGACCGGAATGATCCGGCTGATAGTCGGCAAAGTCCTCCCCATCCGAAGCCCGGCTCCCGGCACGATGAGCTTGACCACGAGCGTGTTGCCCCGGCGCCACCGGTTGCCCAACGGCATGACGGCGCTGTTCTCTCTGTAACCTGCTGCCCTCATCGTTCTCATAATCCATCTCCCTTTCCGGGACTTCGCGATGAACTTTTCCCCGGCGTGTTCCACCTTCGCAAAGTCGCTTTTCAAGGTTTAAATACCTGCCTTCGTCCAATTCCTCATCCATGTCTTCTTCCATCTCCGTTTTAAGGTATGCCGCCTTTGGATTAATTCCGGCTGCTGTCTGTATCCGCAGAAAAAAACTGCGGGCTGGATTGACTGCTCAAAGTCCCGGCAACCGCACTGTTGGTCAAAGGCTTTTCCGGGGTGTAAATGATATAATAAGTGGGTTCGTGAATGGTACAGCCCATCAATGGTGCCAGCAGCGTGGTGGTTATTAACAAGATTCTCATTCTCACGTCCTCGCTTGTATCTATCTTGAAAATACAATCCCGCCATGCTCCTTTACCATAGGGTCTTGTGCCCAAAACTTTTCGTCGCCGGTTTGCCGCAGCAGATTGGTCTCTGAAAAATGAAAAATGGAAAATCGCGAATTTATCCCAGGAGGCGGACGAACGCGGCCAAAGGCGGACTTAGGCGACCGTTCCCCTGTCAATCCGGCTCCGCCCGGCCCTCCAACCCCTTTCTGACTCTTCATGCAGGGAGAGTCTTACCACGAAACCTTGGACACAGACTGTCCAACCTTCCGGGGATTTTCGCTGGTCATTTCTTTTGAAAGACCAGTTCTCCGTTCTTCTCGGTGACTTGCACCTTGTCGCCGGGTTTGAATTCGCCCGACAGCAGTTTCATTGAAAGCGGGTCGAGAATCATTTCCTGGATCGCCCGCTTCAAGGGACGCGCGCCGAACTGCGGATCGTAGCCTTCGCTCGCGAGCAGCTTTTTCGCGGCCTTGTCCACCTCAAGCTGGAGATTCTGCTGTGCCAGCCGTTTTTCGAGCCGTTGCAACTGGATGTCCACTATCTCCGCGATCTGCTCCTCGTTGAGGCTGTGGAAAATGATGACGTCATCCACGCGGTTCAAGAACTCGGGACGGAAATGCGCCTTCAGTTCGATGCGCACCAGCTTTTCCATTTCCAATTGAGCCGCCTTGCTCTTCGGGGTGGAACCGTAAAATTCCTGGATGATGGGCGAACCGATGTTGCTGGTCATGATGATGATGGTGTTCCTGAAATCCACGGTGCGGCCCTGGCCATCCGTCAACCGCCCGTCATCAAGCACTTGCAGCAGCACGTTGAACACATCGTGGTGAGCCTTTTCGATTTCGTCGAACAGCACCACGCAATACGGCCGCCGCCGCACCGCCTCGCTGAGCTGCCCGCCTTCTTCATAGCCGACATAGCCGGGCGGCGCGCCGATGAGCCGCGCAACGCTGTGCTTCTCCATGTATTCGCTCATGTCAATGCGCACCATGGCGTTCTCGTCGTCGAACAAAAACTCAGCCAGTGCGCGCGCCAGTTCGGTTTTGCCAACGCCGGTCGGACCGAGAAAAATAAACGAACCGATGGGATGATTCGGCTCTTGCAAGCCGCTGCGCGAACGCCGCACGGCATTCGAGACGGCTTTGACGGCCTCCTGCTGGCCGATGACCCGGTGCTGCAAACGCTCTTCCATGCGCACCAACTTCTCGCGCTCGCCCTCCAGCATGCGGCTGACGGGAATGCCTGTCCAAGAAGCGACGACTTGCGCGATGTCTTCCTCAGTAACTTCCTCGTTAAGCAGGCGGCTGCCCTGCTGCATTTCGTGAAGCTGCTTCTGGGCGTCGGCGAGTTTTTTTTGCAACTCCGGAATCTTGCCGTATTGGATTTGCGCGGCGGTGTTCAAATCACCCCGGCGCTGTGCCTCCTCCTGCTCCTGCTTGGTCGCTTCGAGCTGTGAATTGATGATGCTGGCGGCGTTGATGGCCGCCTTTTCGTTCTGCCATTGGGCCTTAAGCTTGCTCGATTGCTCCTTCAAATTTGCCAGGTCGCGTTCTAATTTTTTAAGCCGGTCGCGCGAGGCTTCGTCCTTCTCCTTCTTCAATGCAGCCTGCTCGATTTCCAGTTGCATGATCTGGCGCTCCAACTTGTCCACTTCCGTCGGCATGGAATCGAGCTCCATGCGCAGCCGCGCGGCGGCTTCGTCAATCAGGTCCACCGCCTTGTCGGGCAGGAAACGGTCGGCAATGTAACGGTGCGACAACGTCGCCGCCGCCACGAGCGCGGCGTCCTGGATGCGGACGCCGTGATGCACTTCGTAACGCTCCTTCAATCCGCGTAAGATCGCGATGGTCGCTTCGACGCTTGGTTCCTTGACATAAACCGGTTGAAAACGCCGTTCGAGCGCGGGGTCTTTCTCAATGTGCTTGCGATATTCGTCGAGCGTAGTCGCGCCGATGCAGCGCAATTCGCCGCGCGCCAATGCGGGCTTGAGCATGTTGGCCGCATCCGCCGCGCCTTCGGCCGCACCCGCGCCGATCAAGGTGTGCAACTCATCAATGAACAAAATAATCCGGCCTTCGCTGGAGGTGATTTCCTTGAGGAACGCCTTGAGCCGGTCCTCGAATTCGCCGCGGTACTTGGCCCCGGCAATCATCGCGCTCAGGTCCATGGCAACAAGTTTGCGGTTCTTGAGCGACTCCGGAACATCGCCGCTGATGATGCGTCGAGCCAAGCCCTCGGCAATCGCCGTCTTGCCGACGCCGGGTTCGCCGATGAGCACCGGATTGTTTTTGGTGCGGCGCGTCAAGACTTGCATCACCCGGCGGATTTCCTCGTCGCGGCCGATGACCGGGTCAATTTTCCCGGCGCGCGCGAGCGCGGTGAGATCGCGCCCATATTTTTCGAGCGCCTGAAATTTGTCCTCGGGATTGGGATCGGTGACGCGCTGATTGCCGCGCAATTCGGCCAGGGCTTTTAGCACCTCGCTTTGCTTGATGCCGTGGGCTTGAAAAATCTTTTTAAGCGACGCACCGCCCTCGGCGAGCAGCCCCAGCAGAAGATGTTCGGTGCTGACGTAATCATCCTTGAGCTTGTTGGCCTGCGCCTCGGCGGCGTCCATCACCCGGCGAAGCGTGTTGCCGACAAAGGTGTCCGCGGCCGCGCCCTGCACCTTGACCCGGTGCTCGATAGCTTGTTCGACGTCAGTGGATAATTTCGCGATGGGAACGCCCAGCTTTTGCAGCAAGGGCTGGATGAGGCCGTCCTGTTGTTCGAGCAACGCGGCAAAAAGATGTTCGCCATCCACCTCCTGGTTGGAATGTTCCCGGGCAATCCGCTGGGCGGATTGCAGCGCTTCCTGAGCCTTGATGGTCAGCCGTTCAGCTTGCATAAGTCGTCCCTTGCCTCGTTAGTTGGTTCACTTTCCCATCGCACGCGCGCGATATAACAACACAATTAGAGAATAATTCATCCGCCATCAGACGGCAAGCGCGGCTTCAGGTGAAGGCAGAAATTTGGGCTCGATACGAAATGAAAAACGGGGCGGCCGCTGAAACAAATGGACCGCCCCGGCCATTGGCCATCTTAGACGCGCCTCAGCTTATGGGTTGGCGATTCGTTGGGTATGGGGTGTTGGCCCCGAATGTCCGGCGTAACCAAGGTAATCGCACTCGTCAAAATAATTTTAACCTTGGACAGTCTATGTCCAAGGTCCCTTGCTACGGTGGTTCCAATAAAACGAAAGGTTTATGATTATGATGAATCAAAAACAATTGGAACTGGAGCTGGCGGGGGCGAATCGCTGCCCGCACGTGATGAAACGGGATTCGCGGGCCAACCGCGCCAACTGGTGGTTCGGCCAGATGCGGCAGGTGGTGGACCGGGCTTTTGAATGGGAACCGGCCCCGCGCTTTCAGCCGGAGCAAACCTTGCTCTCCGAAAGCGATACTCGCAATTGAGTTCCAGATCTTCCCGGAAACGACGATCGGTTCCTCAAACCAAGGAGGTGGGGTCGCGTAATCCGGTCAACCAGCCCGGCGCTGCAAGCTACCGGTCCCGCTTGCAGTGACCGGGCTGATTTGCTTTGCAGGGAATTGGCCACGAAAAAGCAAAAAAGGCACAAAAGCGAAATGAGACGCAACACGCAATGAATTTCACTCAGGCGCGTAGCCGGCAAGGATGAAGTTTCGGATGAGGCTCACTTCGGCTTCGCCGGCGATGTTGTGGGCTTTTACAAATTCATGCCAGGCAATATTGAGGCCCGCATCTTTCAAATCCTGGATTTGTTTGCGCACCGCCAAAAAGGGAATGATGGGGTCTTGAAATCCGTGCGTGATGAGAAAACGCTGCTTCCGCGCGATGGGCGAAATGTCCCGCAACGATTCCTCCGGTTCATGCACGTAACCGCTGATGCCGACCAATCCGGCAAAGCGATGCGGATAGCGCATCCCGACTTCGATGGTCATGAGGCAGCCCTGCGAGAAGCCGGCGAAGACGGTTTGCTCGGTGGGATAACCGGCGGCGCGTTGGGCGTCGAGCAGTTCAAAAAGCATTTTGCGGCTGCGCAGCACACCGGCCGAGGCATCGCCGACAAAATCATACCATGCGAAACCGCCGTAATAAGGATCGGGAGCGTTGACGAGCAGGTAATTCATCGAGGCAATATCCAACGCCTCGGGCAGCCAGCGAAATCCAGCCAGGCTGTCGCCCAACCCGTGCAACATCACCATCAGGCGGCGGGAATTTTTTTTCACCGCCGGAACAAATTCAGTTTCCAACATGGAATTAGTTTGGAGCAGTTGCGCGAGATTTCAAATGGGAATTGCAGAATT
Source organism: Pedosphaera sp. (assembly GCA_028293265.1). Next base: position 5,174 of record JAQGPB010000230.1, read on the forward strand.
GCTGATTTTAACGAAGAAAAATCCAGCCCCGTGGTTGGGGTCTGCGCGTGGTAAAAGCGGCAGAGGACTGCCGCACTCCAAGACGCTTCGCGAGCAACTGGCCCGCTCGAACCTCCGCCAGGTCTTGGACTGCGGCAGTCCTCTGCCGCTTTCGCAACTGAAATCAATGCTGACTATAGAGACGCAGAAAAGCAAAGGGACAAACGCACTCAGTTTCTTCTCCCTCTCCGCACGACGCAGGAGTGGGGAGAGGGCCGGGGAGAGGTGTGTCTTATTTTCGATTCCTCGGTCGTGTCGCCTGACGCTGCGCCCGTCTCGGTCAAAAACAGCATTAAGTTGCGGATAACGCAACCTTATATCGCCATTCTGCCGTTGACACTGGCGAATAAGAAAAGTTATCGTAATTCACTAAAATTTAGGTTAGTTAGTTTGATTAATAGTTCGCGTGAAGCTGAACCAGTCATTTAAAATATAAGTATGCAGGCATCCACCACGCATGCACTCCCCCACACCGGGGCGCATGAAGAACACCACGAGGAACTCGGCTTCCTCCAGAAATACATCTTTTCCACCGACCACAAGATCATCGGCGTCCAATACGGCATCACTTCGCTGATCTTCCTGTTCTTCGGCTTCGGCCTGATGATGATGATGCGCTGGTCCATCGCGCACCCCGGCACGCCGGTTCCGCTCGTGGGCGGTTTGCTCAACAAAATGCTCGGCGACGTGGCGGCCAAAGGCATCATCAGCGCAGATTTGTACAATTCTTTTGGTGCGATGCATGGCACCATCATGGTGTTCCTTGGCATCGTGCCGCTGGCCTTTGCCGCGTTCGGCAATTTCGTCGACCCGCTGCAAATCGGCGCGCCGGATATGACCTTCCCCCGCATCAACATGGCCAGTTATCAGGTATATGTGGTTGGCGGCGTCATCATGCTCATCAGTTTCTTCATGCCCGGCGGCGCGGCGCAGGCCGGTTGGACCTCCTATTCCCCGCTGGCGACCGTCATCCCGGGCTCAGGCCAGACCTTCTGGCTGATCGGCATGATTTTCCTGATTACGTCCTCGCTTTTGGGCGCGGTTAACTTTCTCGCGACCATCATCCAGTTGCGC
>JAQGPB010000262.1 GCA_028293265.1 Pedosphaera sp.
CGGTTATTTTCATCTGCATCCGTTGGGGGGACCTTTTTGGTGGCTTTCACAAATGGACCCACTTTCTATCGGTCACGATGTTTCACGTCATCCAGGGATTTTTCCTGATGGCATGTTTGTGGACGGCGTTTGACTCCCGCTTCAGCCCGCGTCATTTGCAACCGGGTCTGCCGTGCCTGCCGCTTTATTATCTGGGAGCGTTGAGCATCGGCCATTTTAGCGGTTATTTTCTGCTGGTTTTTGGCGTTAACACGGAGAATCAGCGGCGGCGCAGCCGCTCATCCGCGCCATCCATCCGCCCGGCGATGACGGCGTTGATCTGGTTGCTGGCCGCAGGCGCTCCGGCCTTTTTGATTTACAAAAATCTGCCGAACATTCTCCGTCAAAAAAACAGCGCGCTGGCCCGCTGTTTCGACACCATGCAAAAAAGCCTTCCGCCCAAAGGCGCCATTGTTTTGAGCGAGGACCCCACACGGCTGGAATATCTGGAGACCAGTTTGATTCGCAACCGGTCGCAATCCCGTTACCTGCTCATGGACACCAGCCTGCTGCCGCATGACCCGGCGTATTTCCAATTCCTCGACCGCACGCATCCGGACTTCAAGCTCGCGCAGACAACGACCAATGGATTTGCAGACATGACCAACTCGGTCCTGCTGGTGCTGTGGTTGAAAAACCTTTCCGAAACTCACGACGTGTACCTGATGCATCCGTACGCCGGCCTGCTGGCCGAACTTTTTTACACGCAACAGCACGGACTTTTTTATCAACTTCAGCTTTATCCCACGAACTCGTCGCACGCACCGCCCTTGCCAGAGGCGGTTGTGGCGGAGAACCGGACATTCTGGCGCGCCGTTGAAGCAGAGCAATTCCCGGTGCTTTTGCCGCACATTGAAACGGCTGAGCGTCCCGCCGGGCACGGTTCCACGGAACGACTGCGCCGGGTGCTGAGCCTGCCTTCCGAACTGGATGAAGCGGCTCTGCTGGCCGGCGGCTATTATTCCTTGATGCTGAATGCGTGGGGCGTCGAACTGCAGCGCCTCGGGTTGCTGGCGGACGCAAGCAAATGCTTCGGACAGGCACGACAATTAAATCCTCAAAATTCGGCGGCGGAAATCAACCAAGGATGCAATCTCGATCTGCAGTCGCACAAATTGCTGGGCGTGGATCTCTCGCACCCGGTCGAGGACCGTCTGGCGCAACATCGCAATTGGGACCAAATCCTGCGCGAGGACGGGCCGTCGGACGAGCCGAATGCGTGTTACCGGCTGGGAACACTGTTCACTGATGCGCGGATGTTCCGGCAGGCGGTGCAACAGTTCGAGCGCGTCGAGGCGCTTGCGCCCGGCGACACCAACACTCCTTTGCGCCTGGGCGACCTGTATATGAAGCTGGGCGAGTTCACCAATTCACTAGCTGCGGCCGGACGCATGCTCGAACTGGCACCGGAGCATTCTCGCGCGCTGGTCATGCAGGGCTGGTCGCTGATTTATCTGCGCAAATTCTACCAGGCCATCCCGCCGTTGAACGAGGCGATCAACCGCCAGCCGGACAATCCCGACGCTCGGCTGGCGCGCGCGATGGCGTACCTCAACGTGAATAAACTGCTCGCGGCGCGTGAGGATTACAAACGCGCGGTGCAGATTACGCCTGACGCCTACCCGGCGTATTTCGGGCTGGCACAAATCGCCTATCTCAGAAAGGAAACGGCGGGCACCATCACGAATTGCGAGTTGTATCTGGCTCGCGCTCCATCCGACACGCCCGAAGCCGGACAGATCAAGGCATTGTTGAAGACGGCGAAGCAGTTGAAAATGCAAAATTAACGCGGGAGCATGAGTTTTGGTGCGCGGTGCAGATGCCAGAACCTCAGTTAATGAGGAGTAACTGGCATTGGTTTTGGCAGTTCCGGTTTGACAGTAAATTCGACAGTCCGGCTCTGTTGAATGGCAAAGGTGAAATCCGCCGTCTGAGCATCCGGCGGAATTTCGCGGAAATGATAATCGCGCTCGTTTCCGCTGGAACTCCAAGACTCGGAATGATTGGTCTTGCCAGTGCTCCACACCACCCGCAACAGATCCAATTGTGTTCCGGCGGGCAGCGCTGAATGCGTAAATTTCACGTTTGAACTCTGGGACGAAGACCCCCAGTTGTTTGTTTGTGGCGGAAGGCGATGGATGCTCTGCAAGGTCACCGTGATGCCGCCAACATTGGTTGTCCAGGCGATGACATTGGTGCGCTTGAGTTCACCCAGTGGCACACTTTTGAATACAAACAGTTCCTCCGGTCGGAATCCCCCTGTCCGCTTGATTTCCAACTTCAGCTTCCAAGCCGTTTCGCCCGGCCAAAGGCTCGGCGAGAATGTGAATTCGGACGCTTCGCCGCTCCAACCCATGCCCGAATTATGCGCGCTGTTGCCCGTGGCATCGGAAACCTCCACGCTGGTCGCCTGCCAGGTCTCGTTCGTGTTCACAAGCGGGCGCAGTTTCAGATTTGCTACGGTATAGTTCCGGCCATCGAGCCTATTCGTTCCATACACAACCCCGGCATTGCCTTCTCGGTGCGACCGGTCGTTATCATGTCCCGTTTCAAGTCCCAGCAAGGACGCTTCGACGTCGCCGACGAGTTTGGTGACGGGCAGGGGTTCAGCCTGCCATTTTGGATAAATTTTATGCTCCGGATTTGCCATGGGCAGGGAGGCGCATAGTCGCGTGCCTCCCTTGAAGTCATGATGAAAAATGTTCAACGTGATAATCCGGTCACGCCGCGGAAATGTGCGAAAATGCAGCATTTCAGTTGGCGATCCAGTCAGAAAATTATTGAGATAGGCATCCTCGCCGGAAATGAAATTGCTGCCATCACCGAAAAATGCGGTGTAGTAATCATTGTTTAGAATCGTCATGACAGGACCATTCGTCTGACGATCCAGCCAAACCAGCAATTCCGGAGTGGACGTGGTCGAGGTCAGCACGGGAAATGCGCCCTGGCCCAGAAAAAACCTTACAATATTCTGCAATCCGGTTGGCAGGCGGGCGACCGCGCGGGCCGCCGGAGTTCCGACGACGTGGTTGGTTCCATAGGTCATCGCACGGAGGCTAAGCGAGGTGCCGTCCGGCAGTGTCACCGATGCGCGAGGTGGTTGTGCCCCCCGCTTTGCCAGAGCGAACCAGCCGGCCAGTCCGATCAGGATCAGGGTAAATGCCGCCAGAATCAGCTTTTTCATCGGGAAGAGCGGAGGTGCGAATGTTAATGGAGCACATGCCGTTTGATGACATGGTAAACATCTGGCGCAGTGATTTGGTTTGGTGGCAGCAATTCAGGACGGCTGGAGATGATGAGGGGATAATCGCGGGGATCAGATGGACGGCTGCCATGCGAGCCTTTGACCAGCGTGGCATCAAGCGGGATGACGTCCATGAGCATGCGAAAGCCGAGTTTCTTTTGTAGCAGGCGGCGGAGGATTTTTAATTTCACCGCCGGAATTTTCGGGTCGAGAAAAAGCTCCACGGGGTCGTAGCCGGGCTTGCGATGAATGTCCACGCAACGAGCGAAGTCGGGAGCAAGGCGGTCGTCCAACCAATAATAATAGGTAAACCAGGCGTTTTCTTTGGCGATGGCAATCAGGTCGCCAGCGCGAGGATGGGCAATCCCCGACTCCGCCTGTTGTTTGCGATTCAAAACTTGCGCGATGTGCAGTTCATTTTCCAGAAGGGCGCGTACCTTTTCTTCGCTGGAACGATCTTTGAGATAAATGTGTGCCACTTGATGGTCGGCTACAGCAAAGGCCTGGCTTGCGCCGCAATCGAGCATTTCACGCCCGATCTCATCCTTCACGGTGAGCCAGTTGTTTTGACGGAGAATCCGATTGATGTGAATGGGCGTATCCACCGGCGTGATGCCGTATTCGGAAAGCAAGATGACTTGGACGGAATGCGCGGCAAAAAAATCGAGCAAATCGCCGACGATGGCGTCAATTTCGCGCAGGTCTCGGGCGATGTCGGGATGCTTGGGGCCGAGGCGCTGGAGGTTGTAATCGAGGTGCGGCAGATAGACCAAGCTCAGCGTGGGCGCGTATTTTTTTTCAATCCATTTGGCGGATTCCGCGATCCAGCGCGAGCAGGCGTCCGGCGCGCCTTGCGGGGTCTTGATGCCAGCGGCCGGCCCCCAAAACGTGGCGAAGGGAAATTCGCCGAGGTCCTTTTTTATATCGGTGCGGATGGAATAGGGCCAGGAATAGATGTCGAAAAATTTGCGGCCGTCGGCGGGATACATGGGCCGCGGCGTGAGGGAATAATCCGCGGTCGAATACATGTTATACCACCAAAATAACTTGGCGCAGGTGAACTTGGGATTGAGCTCGCGCAATTTGTCCCAGAGCCTGGGGCCGTGGACGAGGTGGTTCGACTGTTTCCAGAATTGGACTTCCGCGAGTTCGCGGTTGTACCAGCCGTTGCCAACGATGCCGTGCTGCGCGGGTGTGGCTCCGGTGACATAGGTGGTCTGCGCGGTGCAGGTGACGGCCGGGAATGCCGGCACGATGGTGGCGGACGCGCCTTCCTTGAGAAACTGGCTGATGCGCGGCGTGGATGCGCCGAGCAGCGATTCCGTAAGGCCCACCACATTGAGGACGACGGTGCGGTTCATGG
>JAQGPB010000294.1 GCA_028293265.1 Pedosphaera sp.
TAAAGCCCCAGCAAAAACTTCCCCACCGTGAACAGAATCGCCGTCAGCAGTGCTCCCGCCCAGACATCCCGCCAGCGCACCCGCGCATCCGGCAGAAATTTATAAATCATCGCGAACAGCACGGTGATGATTCCGCACGAGACCAGCAAATCCACGGATCGCCACAAAACCGTGCCGCCTGGAAACGAACTGCCCACCGAACCCTGTACCGCTGTCAACGCCGTGCTCGCCAGGACCGAACTAACCAGCAGAATCCCGATCGCAATCAAAAGCACAAACGACAGCACCCGGTTGACGATCAGTCCGAGCCAGCCAATGTCGGATTTTTGTTCGACACCCCACGCGCTGTCCAGGTCGCTCTGCAATTCCACAAAAAACCCCGTCGCGCTGAGAATGAGCACCACGATGGCAATCCCGGTCGCCACCGGGCCTTTGCCGTGAACCTGGGTGCTGGACATAAGCTTTTGGACATATTGCGCGTTCTGCTGTCCCAGCACGGTGCCAAGCTGCTGCGAGACCTGCGAACTCGCCGCCTGCGAATTATAGAACAAGCTGACGATGAAAAGCAGAATGACCAAAATTGGCGGCAGTGCCAGAACCCCATAATAGGCCAGCGCCGCGCCCAATCGCGGGGCGTTGTCCGCCTGCCAATGCTTCACCGTCGCCTTCAGCAACTCCCAGCCCTCCTTTATGAATTTTACCATGTATTAATTTAACCTTTTAAGTGCCTGGAAAAGGAGGGGCATTCGACCCATGCGGTTCGTCGTTTTATTGCCCGCCCTGCGCCACGGCCCAGCCTGCCTGAACTGCCGCCCGCCCGACCCTGATTTTTGTGAATCCACGGTTGACACATTGCGGGAGTATCTCTACTTTTTGTCTGTAAATACCGTGCGTATGGCCCCGAATTTACAATTCGGGGATTTTTATTGCGCCGCCGGGTGCGTCAAGGTTGGCGACGCGCGTGGACGCGACGAGGCGGTTTTCCAGACGATTATTATGGCGAATACTATTTTGGTCGGCGCCCAATGGGGCGACGAGGGCAAAGGCAAAATCATTGACGTGCTTACCGAGCAGGCGGACATCGTGGTCCGCACCCAGGGCGGCAACAACGCCGGCCACACCGTTTTCATCGGCAAGCAAAAATATGTCCTGCACCTGATTCCTTCGGGCATCCTGCGCAAGGGCAAAACCTGCGTCATCGGCAATGGCGTCGTGATTGACCCGGTGAGCCTCGTCGAGGAAATTGACGGCCTGCTCAAGCTCAAGGTGAACGTGGACGGCAACCTCTTCATCAGCGAAACTTCGCACCTTGTCCTCCCCTACCACCGCGAACTGGACGAACAGCGCGAAATTCTGAAGGGCAAAAATAAAATCGGCACCACCAAGCGCGGCATCGGCCCCGCCTACGGCGACAAGGCCGCCCGCACCGGCCTGCGCATGATTGATTTGATCAACCCCGCCCGCTTCGAGGCGATGTTGAAAATCAAGATCCGGGAAAACAACGAAGTCCTCAAAGCCTTCGGCGCGAAGCCCATCTCCTTCAGCCGCGTCCACGCCGCCTATCGCGCGGCGGGCGACCGTTTGCGGCCCTTCGTGACCAACACCGTCGTCCTGCTCCACAAGGCCACCCGGCGCGGCGCGAACATTCTCTTCGAAGGCGCGCAGGGAACCTTTCTTGACATTGACCACGGCACCTATCCGTTCGTCACCTCCTCAAACACCACCGCTGGCGGCGCCTGCACCGGCTCCGGCGTCGCGCCCAACCGCATGGACCGCGTCGTCGGCGTGATGAAAGCCTACACCACCCGCGTCGGCGAAGGCCCGCTGCCCACCGAGAACGCCGAGATCGCCGACATGCTCCACGCGATGGGCCGTGAGTTCGGCGCCACCACCGGACGCGCGCGCCGTTGCGGCTGGTTCGATTCCGTCGCCACCCGCCACGCCACCATGGTCAACGGCATCGACGAACTGGCTGTCACCAATCTCGACGGCCTTGACACCGTTGAAACCATCAAGGTCTGCATCGGCTACAAGATCGGCACGACCCGTTACGATTACGTCCCCAACGACATCGAAACCATGGCCAAATGCCAGCCCATCTATGCCGAATTCCCCGGCTGGCTCACTCCCACGCACGAAATCCGCGAATGGAAAAAATTGCCCGCCAAGGCGCGCACCTATTTGAAAGCCATCGCCGAACTCACCGGCGCGAAACTTGCCATCGCCTCCGTCGGCCCCGCGCGCGAGCAGACCATCTTTGTGTGATGCGGGATGACCACGACCGCAGCCCATCTTAGCTCCGAAGCGTTGGCATCACTGCCGCATCACGTGGCAATCATCATGGACGGCAATGGGCGTTGGGCGAAGCAGCGCCATCTGCCTCGTGTCGAAGGCCATCGTATCGGTGCAGAGTCGGTGCGCTCCATCATCCGCGTGGCCGGCGAACTCGGCATCAAATATCTCACGCTCTACGCATTTTCCGTCGAGAATTGGAACCGCCCCAAGGACGAGGTGGACACGCTGATGAAATATCTCGCGCGCTACCTCAAATCCGAGCTCGCCGAACTCAATCGCAACAACGTCCAGCTCGAAACCATCGGCCAGATTCACCGCCTCCCTGAATTCGTCCAGGAACAGTTCAAGAAAACCCAGGAAGCGCTTTCTAAAAACCACGGCCTCACCTTGATCCTCGCCCTGAGTTACGGTGGCCGCACCGAAATCGTCGAAGCCATGCGCAACATCGCCGCCAAGGTGAAAAAAGGCGAACTCGAGCCCGCCGAAATCACCGAGCAGGTCGTCGCCGACCATCTTTACACCCGCAAATGGCCCGACCCCGACGTCCTCATCCGCACCAGCGGCGAAATGCGTGTCAGCAATTTTCTCCTCTGGCAGATTTCCTACGCCGAACTCGTCGTGACCCAAACCCTCTGGCCCGATTTCCGCAAACCCCAATTCTTCGCCGCCCTGGAAGAATACGCCCGCCGCCACCGCCGCTTTGGCGCGGTCTGACCAATCGGCTCGACACCCTTGCGCGAATTGCCATAGCATGTCTGAAAAGCAATGGACGAATGTGCGAGAGCAACAAATTTCCATTTAAAACGGAGATTGCAACCATGATCCGCGAATGGACCAAACGCGACGACTGGTTCTCCCTCTCCGCGGGGGAGAGGGCCGGGGTGAGGGCGGGCTTAAAAACTGACTTTGTTATGCATTACTTTTCTGGACGCGTATAAAATCTCCCATATGCCGAACGAAACAAGCCCCGCCGCATCCGCCCTTTCCAAGCGTCAGATATTTTTCCGCCGCCTGCTCAGTTTCGTCGTGCTCTGGACCATCATCCTTACCGCGCTGTTTTCCGGCAACAAACTGCTTTCAGATTGCGTCTTCCTCGTCGTCATGGTCTTGCTGGCGGGTGCTGGCTTGTGGGAATTCTATGGCAT
>JAQGPB010000312.1 GCA_028293265.1 Pedosphaera sp.
ATCGCTCGCGCGTTTTCCAACGCTTTCTCCAAGCGAATTTGCGGGGACGCGTTCTGGCCGCGAGCTGCGGCGGAAAGGCCGCATAGGATCGCGAGAATAAGAAAGATTGGCGAAGCTCCCAGCCCCGGAATTTTCATTGGCGCATTCCCTACGTTAGCCGTCCTCCAACTCATGTGTTTGCAACAATGCGTCTATGAGCATGACCATGTCAACATTGAATACGTAAAGGGGCGAACCTTTTCTCCATGGGGTCAGGCCTGTCATTCCCACCAAAAGAAAAGGAGGCAATCTCAAAGTGTTCAGAGAGAGACCATTGACGTGTTCTGCATTTTTTAATTCTGACCCTCCGCTAAAAACAGCTCGACACCACCCCTGGTTCCTGAAATACTTGATTTGCTTGAAAGGAGCACGACAGAGGACACCCTCCGGCGTCCACGAAAACTGGCCATTCGTCAGCCGGAAACGATTTACCATGTTGCCACCGCCCTGCCCATCCGCTCCTTTCCACATCCGTAACACCTTTCCCACCGACTTTTTAACACCCTGTAACGCCTTGTAACACTTAATCACACTTAAATTGCAATTTCCGATGTGTTACAGAACCCAACCAGCCGCCATCCCGTGGGACCGCCCCCGCCCCGGGCTCCCCTCTTCGTTCCCTTTGTTTCCTTCTGTGAAACTCCCCGCAACCTGTCCGCTCTGGGTCGCCTTGTCCCGCCCAGTACCGCCTCGTGCCGTTTCCCCTCCCCAATTCGGTGTTCGATGTTCGGTGTTCGATGTTTCCCAATCCACGACCTCCGAAACTCAGAACCCGAGACCAGCTTCCCAACCTACAACACGTGCCCTTGCCACCCCGCCAACCTGTTAAAAGGTGTTACCTGACCGGGATAATCCGGGATAATCCGGGATAAAATTAAAAATTTTTTTGTGATAACAGCCCCGCCCCCGCTGAAAATGCCGCGCGATGCCTTGGAATCAGCCATCACCCCAGACAATTCTCGCCTTCCACCTGTCCCCTCCGCTAACTTCTCCGCCATGAGTTGGTGCTATCGAAACTTGCTCCGCCCCGCGCTCTTTGCGCAGGACTCGGAGAATATCCACAACCGGACGTTGCGCGGACTGGCCTTCGCCAGCCGGCACCAACTCATCTGCAAAACCCTCGCCACGCTTTACCGCCCCGCCGACCTGCCAGTAACGGCCTTCGGCCTGAGATTTCCGAACCCCGTGGGCTTGGCCGCTGGGATGGACAAGCAGGCCGCCGCTGTCCCCATCTGGTCCTCCTTGGGTTTTGGATTCAGCGAACTGGGCGGCGTGACCTGGCTGCCGCAACCCGGCAATCCCGCGCCCCGCATGTTCCGCGCCATGCCCGACCATGCGCTCATCAACCGCATGGGCTTCAACAACCCCGGCGCACCGGCCATGGCTGCGCGCCTCGCCGAATGGCACAGGCGTGGTCGCTTGCCGCATCATCCCGTCGGCATCAATCTTGGCAAATCCAAACTCACCCCCTTGAACGAAGCCGCGCAAGATTACGAGCAATCATTGCGCGCACTCTGGCCCTTCGCCGATTTTTTTGTGGTCAATGTCAGTTCGCCCAACACCCCCGGGCTCCGCAATCTCCAGGACCGCGCCGCACTGGATGAAATTCTCGCCGCGCTCCAGCAAACAAATTCCGCGCTGGCCCAATTATTCACTCCCAGCCCGGGTGTGCTAAAACCCATTCTGGTAAAAGTCGCGCCAGACCTCTCGTTCGAAGCCTTGGACGAAATTCTTGAACTGGTCGCGCCACGCCAAATCGCCGGCATCGTCGCCACCAACACCACCATTGCGCGCCCGGCGACATCGGCCCCGGATTTGCAGCGCATCTATGCTGAAGCCGGCGGTTTGAGCGGCCAACCCCTTGCCGCCCGCAGCACCGAGGTGATTCGTCACATTTACCGGCAAACCCGCGGAAAACTCCCCATCATCGGCGTCGGTGGCATCTTCAGCGCCGCCGATGCCTGGGAGAAAATCACCGCCGGCGCGTGCCTGCTTCAGATATATACCGGCCTGGTGTACGAAGGCCCCGGCGTGGCGCGAAGCATTGTGAATGGATTACGGGGTCAATTGCAGAAAATGGGGGCAAAAGACATTTCCCAGGCTGTTGGCACCGGGGCGGCTTGATTTGCCACCAAGAACGGCACGGCTAAGTTTCTGCATATTATGTACTTGACCGCATGGGGCCATGGCCCTATACCGGGGCGCGGAAACTATTGGTTAAACGCTCGAACGACCTGAATCCACATGACTATGACTAAGCGTGACTTGGTAATCCGTATCAGCAACGAGACGGGCCTGGTGCAGCAACAGGTCCTCGATGTCGTGCAAAAAACCTTGGATTACATCGCCGAAGCGGTTTCCAAGGGTGAAAAGGTGGAACTGCGCAACTTCGGCGTGTTTGAAGTCAAGGTCCGCAAGGCCCGCATCGGCCGCAATCCCAACGCCCCGGCGACGGATGTCCCCATTCCGCAGCGCGCGGTCGTCAAGTTCAAACCCGGCAAGGAGATGCGCGCCGAAGTCCTCAAGCTGACCCCTGAACAGCAAGCCAAGCAGAACAGCGCCAATCCGCCCGCTTGAGCGACCGGCCCTTTGCAGCGCCCGCCTGCGATGGGGGTGCCTTCGTTTTTTCCGGCGGCCAAAATTGATGGTTGCCACTCCCGCCCGTTTCACGTTTAGCTTCTGTTGTTGATATGGATCGTTTACCAGGCTTTCGAGATTTTTACCCTGAACCGCTCCCGCACCCGGATCTCTGGAGCGCGGATGCGCGGCAATATATTTTTGAAAAATGGCGCGGTGTCGCCCGCCGCTATGGCTTTCGTGAATACGACGGGCCGCCGCTCGAACCGCTGGATCTCTTCACCACCAAAAGCGGCGATGAAATTGTCGCGCAACTCTACAATTTCACTGACAAAGGCCAGCGCGAAATAGCACTGCGGCCCGAGATGACGCCGACGCTTGCCCGCATGGTCGCGGCGCATGAGCGCAATTACAAGAAGCCGATCAAGTGGTTCGCCATCCCGCAGCTCTTTCGTTACGAGCGCCAGCAAAAGGGCCGGTTGCGCGAGCACTTCCAGTTCAACGCGGATATTTTTGGCGAAAGCGATTTCGCGGCGGATGCCGAACTGATCGCCCTGTTGATTGACACGCTGCGCTCGTTTGGGCTGACCGCAAAGGATTTTGTCATCCGCCTCAGCAGCCGCAACGCCTGGCAGGACTTTTTCAACCAGCGCTGTTCTGATGCCTCGAAAGCCTACGAGTTCTACCAAATCATAGACAAACTGGAACGGGAACAGCCCGATGCAAGCCGGGAAAAACTGGCGAAGCTCGGCTTTTCCTTCGATGAAATTTCCGCGTTCATCCAGACCGGCAAACCGACCGCCGAGTTGGAAGCCATCCTGAGCAATCTCGCCGCGCGCGGACTGAGCGAATTCGTCAAGGTGGATTACCAGGTCATCCGCGGCCTGGCTTATTATACCGGCGTGGTGTTTGAAGCGTTTGATGTGCAGGGTGAGTTCCGCGCCATCGCCGGCGGCGGACGCTACGACAATCTCGTCAAACTCATCAGCGGCGGCAAAGTCAATCTTCCTGCGCTCGGCTTTGGCCTGGGGGACGTCGTCCTGCTCGAACTGCTGAAAGCGCGCGGTCTGTTGCCAAAATTTGATGGTGGTCTGGATGCATTTGTTTTGATCGAGGACGAAACACTTCGCCCACAATCGTTGAAACTTATCAGCGACCTGCGCTCCGCCGGTTACGCCGTGGAATATTCGCTGACACCGGCGAAACCCGACAAGCAGTTCAAGCGCGCGCAGGAATTGGGCGCAGCGAATACGGTGAAAGTGGACCGCGCTCCAAACGGAGAACTGCAACTGAAGATAAAGCATTTGCCAACCCGCGAGGAAAAGGTTTTTAGCATGGAGGGCGCCACACAGCTTGCCGCGAGCAAGCAGTTGCTTCGCGAAGCGAATGAGGAGAAATAATTTTCCCAAACATTGTCGCCAAGCCAATGACGAATATCATCACCAACGCCGACGGAAGCGTGACCATAACATGGGCTCAACCCCAACCTCAGTCCTTTGGCTTTGATGCAAATTCGATTCCGGCCGGTGCGGTATTGCTGGTGAGTGGTGTGGTATTGCTCGTCATTCTGGTGCTTGTGCTTTGGATGATCTTTGAAGGCAGGAAGCGTGAGAACTGACACCAGCGGATGAACAAATGAATGATTCAACGCAACGGTTTTCCAGCCGCGTCGAAAATTATGTCAAATATCGGCCCGGCTACCCCGCCGCCGTCGTTGATTTTCTGAAGTCCGAATGCCAGCTTGTTCCGGCTCACACCATCGCGGACGTTGGTTCCGGCACCGGCAAGCTGACTGAGTTGTTTCTACAGAATGGCAACCGGGTCATTGGCATCGAGCCCAACAAGGAAATGCGCGAAGCCGCGGAACGGCTGCTCAGCGCATATCCACGTTTCCAAAGCATCGCCGCCACCGCCGAGGCCACCACTCTTCCCGACCACAGCGTGGACATGATCACCGCAGGCCAGGCGTTTCATTGGTTCGATCGTCAGAAGGCGCGGCAGGAATTTCTTCACATTCTCAAGCCCGCTGGCTGGGTGGTCCTGATATGGAATGACCGCAAAACCGATGCCTCACTCTTTCTCGCAGCCTACGAAGAATTTTTGCAAACTTACGGGACCGATTATCTCGCTGTAAATCACAAGAACGTGGACGCGGAGATGATTGGATCTTTTTTTGGCGCGGGCGGGTTTAAGCGAGCGACTTTTCCGAATGAACAAATCTTCGATCTCGGGGGCTTGCAAGGCCGTCTGCTCTCCTCATCCTATGCGCCGGAAGCCGGCCATCCCAAGCATGTCCCGATGCTGGAGGCCCTGGGCGCGATCTTCCATCAGCACGCCGTAAACGGAAAAGTCCGGCTCGAATGTGACACTGTAATTTATTACGGGCGATTGTCTGCTTAAGGCACAACCCAATTCTGGTCACTCTTGCCCAACTGGCGACCCCCTTGGTATTATTTGATTGGATTGATTGCGTTACGCCGCCCATGAACCATTACTGGCCCACGTTTGTCGAGTTGCTTGCTACTCCGTTCCATCAGATCGCGTCGGTTTGGGGGATCGTGCCGCTCTACTTCGCTCTGTTGCTGAATGAGACAACGTCAGGCAAGGCGAATTTTCGAACGGCGATCCAGACCGGCTTCAGTTTTCTGTGGGCGGCGGCGCAGTGGATTTATCCCTGCTTCCGACCGCACGGCACCCACGGACCCAGCGTTGAATGGGACGCCATGCTGCCGGTCAATCTCGCCGTCACCGGCATTGTGCTCGTGTTTGGGGCGATGGCCCTGTTCAGCGGCGTCCGGCGGCGATACCCAAAATATTGCTCCTTTCTGGGCTACACGCGCTTCGCCAACTACTTCATGATCACGATTTACCCGATGCAGGCGCATTACCTCGCCTGGACGTGGGAACGGCTGGCAACGATTGCAATGTTCGCAGTGCCGGTATGGCTGGTGCTCCATTTCGGCCTCATGCCGGTTCGGAAGTGGAAATGAACCGTGACGAAGCATGAAATTATGACATAAGCAGGTGTGCAAAATAAATGAGACAAAGAGTCAGTGGAAAGTCCGCCCCTCCCCATAAACCGTCCTAAATTCCGCCAGGTCTTGGACTGCCGCAGTCCAAGACGCTGTCGCGCCTCAAACCGCACCATTCGGTTCAGGGGTTCAATGCGCAAAATTTCCTTTGGGGAATTCTCACCCCGGCGCTCTCCCCCATAAGCGCGAACTTGTCATGCTGAGGACGCCACGAACCCCCCTGCAATCAAGTCTGCCCCGGGCGCTCCGATCCCCTCGCCCCGTGAGGCACGAACGGGGAGAGGGTTAGGGAGAGGGGCCGATTGATTCTCCAGCCCAAGAGCGTTAGTCTGCGCCGGTGGATCCCAAACCCAAAGCCCGCCGGCTTCGCCGGCAACAAACCCTGGAGGAAAAGCAGCTCTGGCGGGCATTGCGCGCCGGACGGTTTGCGGGATTTAAATTCCGCCCTCAGCATGATGCCGGGAAGTACTTTTTGGACTTTTACTGCGCCTTCGCGAGACTCTCCATCGAACGGGATGGTTTCCACCATGGCTTGCCGGAACAAATGCGCCATGACGCCGGACGGGAACAGTGGCTGAAAGGGCAGGGCATTGAAGAATTGCGGTTTTGGAACCGTCAGTGGCGGGAGAATCCCGAGGGGTGTGGCTGGAAATCTGGCCGGCCCTGCATCGCCGGACCGGCTGCCTGAGTGTGGAGAGGAAAAAGGAAAACCGGCGGTTCATTCCTCCGCAACCAGAGCAGTTAACCAAGCCACCCCTCTCCCCGGCCCTCACCCCACTCCTTCCTCATGGGGCGAGGGAGAAGAAGCCCCCGGCGGTTTGAGAGTTCGCCGTAAATTTTGGCCGCGAAATGGCCTGCGAATCCCGTTCCAAACAAGTTAGCGCCTATGGCGCTCTCCCCCGAGGAGAGCGAAGGCGTTGTTACGCGTTTGGAAGGATTGATCGTCTCAGTTGCAGTCACCGCTGCTGGACGACCGTAATCGCCACTGTCGTATTTAATTAAGCCACTCGCTTTTCAGCAACAAAGTGCAGAAGTCAATGCCTCGTTACCTCGGCTCCTACAA
>JAQGPB010000325.1 GCA_028293265.1 Pedosphaera sp.
GCGCACAATCTCGCCATCGGTAGCGACACCATGGAAATGATGCGCGCGGTGCTCGATACAAATTTCTGGCTCGCGACGCATGTGGTGATTGTCACCCTGGGCTATGCCTCGACCTTTGTGGCCGGAACCTTGGCGGTAATTTATATTGTGTTGGGAGTTTTCACGCCTTTGCTTTCTCAAAAATTGGCGCCGGCCTCTGCCGCCAATGGAGTGGCCAAAGCAGCCGGCCCAATTGCGAAAAAGACTTCGCAGCCTGCCAGTCAAATGGACATTGGCAAGGCTCTTGGCAAGATGGTTTACGGCATTGTTTGCTTTGCCACTTTGTTCAGTTTTGTCGGGACGATTCTCGGCGGCATCTGGGCTGATCAATCTTGGGGGCGGTTCTGGGGCTGGGACCCGAAGGAGAACGGAGCATTGCTCATCGTTTTGTGGAACGCGACCATTCTCCACGCGCGCTGGGGCGGCATGGTGCGCGAGCGCGGCCTGATGAACATGGCCATCGTCGGCAACATTGTGACGAGCTTTTCGTGGTTCGGCGTGAACATGCTCGGCATCGGGCTGCACTCCTACGGTTTCATGGACGCGGCGTTTCACTGGTTGATTCTGTTCATCGGCAGCCAGCTTTTGTTGATTGTGCTGGGCCTGTTGCCGAAACAGCTTTGGCGGAGTTTCCGGGCTGCGCCTCCGGCGGTTGCAGATGTGCCGAAAGGCCGCGAGGCGAAGCCTGCTTCGGCGACGACGTAATTTATTCCCCGCAGATTCGGAGACGACCGCAGATATGAAAAGATTTGATTTAACATCTGCGGTCGTCTCCGAATCTGCGGGGCAAAATAGCGATTTTTAATTCCCTGCCTTCTTAAGCGAGGCAAGATATTCGACCAGGTCCACGAGGTCTTGCGTGGACATGGTTTGTTGGAGGCCGGAGGGCATGAGGGAGATTTTCATCTGCTGGCGTTTGGTGATGTCGCTTTTTTTCAAGCGCGTGGAGATGGCCTTGGCATCCTTGATGGTGAGTTCATCGGCGGTTTCGCTGGTGATGAGGCCGTAGGCTTCGTCGCCGGATTTCAACTCGATGCGCCACGCTTCGTAACCAAAGGCAATGCCCGCGCTGGGATCAAGGATGGCTTCGTAAAGCGCGTCCTTGCCGAGCTTGGTGCCAATCTCGGAAAGCGCCGGCCCCAAATCCGCGCCCTTGTCGTTCACGCGATGACAATTGATACAGCCGACCTCGGTGCGCGCGAACACCAGCGAACCGCGGCCCACATTTCCCTCGCGCTTCAACAGGGCGCTAACCGGCGGCAAAGATTCGGCATTGCGCGTCTGGGGCAGAGGAAGAAGTTTCGCGGCCTTCTCCTTTAGTTCAGGCCAGCGGACGCGGTTGAGTTCCATGGTGGCGGTGTACTTGACATCATCGGGCAATCGGTCGGCTTGGGCAAGTTGGAGCAATTGGTTCGCGCCATCTTGTATCTGGCTCAGCGAACGAACGGCCTGGCGGCGCAGGGCGGCATCGCGTTGCGTATCTGTGACCAAGGGCAACAGCAACGGCAGCACGTTTTTGTCACGAGTGTTGCCAAGTGCTTCGACAAGTTTGGTGGCGGTGTTGGTTTCTTGCAGCGATTTTTCCAACAGCGCTGTATCGTGATATGCCAAAATCATGCGCACGGCCTCAACTCCGGATGGGTCATCCGGGTGGCGGATGGCGACTTCGAGCAAGCCGGGGTTTTGATCCTTCAGCTTGAAATCTTGGACTATGTTCGCAAATTCCGTTTCGCCACGGCTGCCTTTCAAGACATTCAGTATTACGTCCTTCAATACGGCCTCCTTGTTCAAGTCTAATTCTCTCAGACGAGTCAGGGTTTCAGTAAGGACCATTTTATTGTGGGTGGCTCTTGAGTTTGACGAAATAGCAGGCGACAGCAATAATTGACGCAAGGCTGCCACCTTCTCCGGCCCCGCAATGAAATCGAATGCGCGGAAGTATCGAAGGCATGCATTGTCCCTTCCCAAGCTGCTCAAACTATCAATCAAGGCCGCCAGCGTGATTGCTGATTTTGCGGCGCGGGAACGCCAAATGATGTCGCATCCTCCGTTGGTTAATATATTGTCGCCAACCAGCGTGAGCCACGCCTCATAAAACTTGTCTTCCTGCTTGTCCGCGCCGATGCCGAGGGCTTCGAGATACCAGCGGTCATTTCCATCGTGCTGGTGCGCGAGGGTGGCCCAGAGTTTGGGTGCTTCGGGCGAGGGGTTGTGACGCAGCGCGATGGCGCATTCGCGGCGCACTTGTGGGGAGGGATCGTTGACAAGAGTTTGGACCATAGGAATCACATCGAGCTTGGCTTCCTGGGCGATGCGCAGGGCGGTGATGCGCAGATCGGGATTCTTTTCTTTCAAGCCCATTTTCACGAACTTGTCGGTGCTCTGTTTTTCTTGGGCCAGGAGAAACAGCGCGCGGGCTCGCATGCGCGGGTTGGCTTTGGTGTCGTTCCACAGCTTCATCAGCTCTTTTTCGCCGTGGTTGGGCATGGCTCGCAATGCGGTCCAAGCGAGATAGCGGGTCGAGAGGTTGGGTGATTGCAGCGCCTTGACGCAACCGGCGGCGGTTTTGAGGTCCAATTTCGGCACGCTGGGTTTCACGCCGGGTGGCGCAAGGCGATAGACCCGGCCGGTCATGGTCTTGGGATCGCGGTCGGCCATGTTGTGGCCGCCGACGCCCGCGTCGTTCCAATCCGCGATATAAATCGAGCCATCCGGCGCGACGCAAATGTCTGACGGGCGAAACCACGTGTCAGAACTGGAAACTAATTCCACCCGGTCGGCGTGATAGCCCGCGCCTTCGGGGCGGACGGCGAAAGCCTGGATGACGCGCGAGCCGGCGTCGGCGAGAATGATGTTGTTGCGCATGGATTCGGGCAGGAGATTGCCTTCGTAAAACGCGATGCCAGTCGGCGCGCCCGCGCCGGTGATGAACAAATTGGGCACCACGCCGGGATCGTTTTGATGCCAGTGACGGCTGGGAATGTCGGGCTCAAGATTTGTGCGCCGCTCCGGCCAGCCCGCGCCGGTCATTTCGTCGGAGAAACCAAAATTGCCGTATTCCATCAGGTAGTTGAGGCGCGTGGCGCGGTTGCCGTCGTCGTCGTTGTCCGATTGCCAGAGCGTGCCGAACGAATCCACGGCTACTTCGTAAGGGTTGCGGAAATTGTGCGCCAGGACTTCAACCTCGCTGCCGTCGAGGTTGCAGCGGAACGCCATGCCTTGACGGTAGGGCTTTCCGTGGTTGTTCACTTCGTTGCCGGCGAGATCAATGATTGGTTTGCCGTCCTTGTCCTTGAGCTGCCGGCTTTCATTGCCCATGTTGAAATACAATTTGCCATCCGGGCCGAAGCTCATTGCATGGACGCCGTGATCATGGTCCACGCCGGAAATGCCGGTGAAAAGCAGCTCCTTTTTGTCCGCTTTGCCGTCGCCGTCGGTGTCGGTGAAAATGTAAACATTCGGCGAGCAAGAGACGATGACCCGGTTGCCGAGGACGCAAATGCCGAGGGCCGCATTGATTTCCGGGCCTTGATAAAACGTGGTGGCCTTGTCGGCGATGCCGTCGCCATCGGTGTCTTCAAGGATGACGATGCGGTCGCCAGCGGGTTGGAGCACGCCCCAAGGCTGGAAGCTGGAGCGATAATTGACACCCTCGGTGATCCAGACGCGGCCGCGCTCGTCAATGTCCATGTCGGTCGGATTGCGCAGCATCGGCTCGGAGGCGAAGAGGCTGAGTTCGAGGCCGTTGGCGACCTTGAAATCTTTCAGCGAAGCCTGGGCGGCTTCGGGACCGAAAGCATGGGGAGCGGCGCTGGCAGCGAGGCTGGCGTCCAAGAGGCACATCAGGGTGAGCAGTTTCATGGGTAAGCACAAATTATCGGCGTAATGGGCGCAATTGCAATCATGATTGGAGTGAGATTGAAGTTTCGAGTTCCGAGTTTCGAGTTCCGGGTCGGGAAGGTCGAGGGTTGAAGCGGCTTGACGGACTTTGTGGTCCAAGCGACGCCAAGCGACGGGAAGCGGCGGATGGCGAGCTGGTTCTTTTTGACCGGTGCTTCCAGAAAAGTTTTTAAATTTAGTGAACAAAGGTGAATAAAGGTGACTTTTCGGCTGATTGAGGGTTGAGGGGCGGGATGGGAAAGGGCGTGCGCGCAAATTTTGACAGATTTGGTGAGAAACTCCGCGCCGTTGGAGAAGCTCCAAGCTCCAGAGAATAACCAAGCTCCAAGTGCCAATTGGTGGAATGGGGCTGGCTGGGCCAAATGGTTGAGGGTTGAGAGTGGGACAAGGGCTGATTTAGCGAGAAACTCCGCCCCGAAGTGGTTGAAGGTTGAGCGTTGAGGGTTGAGGGGCCG
>JAQGPB010000336.1 GCA_028293265.1 Pedosphaera sp.
ACCCCGGCCCTCTCCCCCAAGGGGGCGAGGGAGAAAGACTCGGCGTCCTGAGTTGCATGCGGTGTGGGAATATTTCACCATTTTGGTGATGGTTTTGAGCAGGATCGTAATGATTGGAATGGTCAAAAAAGAAAAGAGCGGCCCAACTTAACGAGTCGCTCCCGTCTCTGTGGCTGCTTGATCCGAAGACCAAGTCACCATCAAAGACTACTATAATTTTCCACGTTGCGGCTTGTCAGCCATGGGGAATTTCCCTACCGTAAGCGGCGCATTGGCCTTTGAATGCAGCTTGTGCTGTCGCATCCATGGTTACCGATGAATTTAACTGAAAGATTACGCTCGATCATCCGCGACTTGTTCGCCCCCGGTCCCGCCGCTTTCGACGAACGCCGTTCCCGTCGCATCCTGATTCTTTCCACCCTCGCCGGCATCATCATTGCGATTGGCATTGGATTCGTGCTCTATTATCTGAACACTTCCGGTCGGCTGAGGAGATGAATCACGCAGGTCTCATCCCTTGAGCAGTTCCTCGCACGCCTTGCGAAGTTTTTTCATCTGCGCCGCTGACTTGGCTTCGATGTAACAACGAATGAGCGGTTCGGTGCCGCTGGCGCGGAATGCGACCCATTCGTTGTTGGGCAACAAAAATTTGTAGCCGTCCGTGGTGATGAATCTCTCGACCTTGAACGGTCCGATGGAGGTCAACCCGCTTCCGAGCTTGGCCAGAAGCGCAGCTTTTTTATCGGGCGCAATTGCCACATTGATGCGGTCGGTGTGAAATTCCCCGGTCTGCTTCTCCAGTTCCTTCAAAATGCGGCCCAGGGATTTTTTTTCCGTGGCCACGAGTTCAGCCATCAGCAGGCAAGCGAGAATCCCATCCTTCTCCGGCACATGGCCCTTCACGCTGAGCCCGCCGGATTCCTCGCCGCCGACGATGATCGGTTCGCTTTCCATCAAGGCGCCGATATATTTGAAACCGACCGGCGTTTCATAAACTTTCACGCCCAGCATTTTCGCCACCGCATCCACCTGATGGCTCGTCGGCACCGTGCGCACCACTGCGCCCGTCCAGTGCCGGTTTTTCTTCAAATGATAAAGCGCCAGCGCGAGCACCTGGTTTGGCGTGAGCCAGGTTCCGTCCTTGTCCACAATGCCAAAGCGGTCCGCGTCGCCATCCAAGCCCAGACCGATTTGGGCCTTGCCGCTGCGAACGAACCGGCTCACCTCGGCCATGTTTTCCGCATTCGGTTCGGGATGATGCCCGCCGAACAACGGATTCAGTTCGTTGTGAAACACGGTGATTTTCGCGCCCGCGTCGAGCATCAATTTGTCGAGGTAACCGTGCCCTGTGCCGTACATCAAATCCACGGCGACCTTGAGCTTCGCCTTTTTAATGACGCCGAACTTGATGAGCTTGTGCAGTTGCTTGAAATAGGCCGGCTGCGGATCAATGGTCTTGCATTGAAAAGTGCCGATGACTGCGGCCTTGAAACTCCAATTGGCGGTCACAAGTTTAGCAATGTTCGCCTCGATTTGTTTCGTGACTTCCGGCGTGGCGGGCGCGCCGTTGAAAGTTGAAAATTTCAGCCCCTGATATTCCGCCGGATTATGGCTGGCGGTCATGTTGATGCCGCCAATGGCCTTGCGGGCGCGGATGGTGTGCGCGATGACCGGCGTCGGGGTGTCACGGTTGCAGAGCAGGGGAGTCAGGCCGTTGGCCGCGAGGATTTCGGCGGCGGCCAGCGAAAATTCTTTGCCGAGAAAGCGCGTGTCGTGGCCGAGAATCAGTTCCGGTTTGCGGCCATGAATCGGCGATTGTGGATTCGCCAGTTCCGCTTTCAGATAATCCGCGATGCCCTGGGTGGCGAGGCGGACGTTGTCAAAGGTGAAATCGCGGGCAATCAAGCCGCGCCAGCCGGAGGTGCCGAATTTTATGTTTGGTGGCATAAAAGGAGGTCAAGTGCAGAAAAAGCGGTCTTTTTGCCCGCAGATAAATTAATTTGTTTCCCAACCTGCTAAACCACAATGGTTTAGCTTTTCCAATCGAAAGCCCGCTTTTTGAGCGCGTAAATGTAGCCGACGAACAGAATGGCGAGAAAGGTCATCATCGAGCCGAAAATCAGATTGGCATTGTTGACAAGCATTTCCTTGTAAACCACAGCCCAAGGATACATGAAAATCACCTCGATGTCGAAGAGGATGAACAGCATCGCGACGAGATAGAATTTGACCGAGAGCCGGGTGTTGCCCTCGCCGATGGGCAGCATGCCGCATTCGTAAGCGGTGTCCTTGATGCGGCTGCGTTTGCCCAGCTTGCCGAGCAGCGCAGAGGCGACCAGCGTGCCAAAGGTGAAGGCAACGGCCACCAAACCCAGGATCAGAACCGGGACATATTGCGTCAACTGCGAGTCTTCCATGGGGATAGTTTAAAAATGGAGTGGCGATTTTGGCAAGGGGAATAAAATACCCGCGACAGAGCAATAAAATACCCAAGTAACCAAACACCCAAATACCCAAGGAAATCCGAAGCACGAATGAACGGGATTGGCGGTGCAGAATTTCGTCTGTTCTTGGGTAACAAGCACTTGGGTGTTTATCTCCCTTGCGCCAAGCGCCACGGCAGGGAATTTTAGCTGAGGAGTTATATTATGCGCGGCTGGATTTTAGTGGGCACCGCGAGCTGGTCGAAGGAGTACGCCTATGCGTGAATCCGCCGGAGCCGTCAAGGAAGCCGCCGCGAAAAGCAGGGCGGTGATCAAATCAGGCCCGGGCGGCAAGGCGTCGGAAGTGGTGAGGCAATTGGAGGAATTGGACGCGCAGATCCGCTCCTGCACCCGGTGCCCGCTTTATCAATCTCGCACGCTGGCCGTGCCGGGCGAAGGCAAGGCGACCGCAAAGGTGATGATCATCGGTGAAGCGCCGGGCCGGCAGGAAGACCAGACCGGGCGGCCATTTGTCGGCAACTCCGGGAAATTTCTCGATCAAGTCCTTGCCGGCAGCGGGTTTTCGCGCGCGGATTTTTTCATCACCAACATCGTCAAATGCCGTCCGCCCGCCAACCGCACGCCGCGCACGAAGGAAGTGGACACCTGCACGTCGCTTTATCTGGTCAGGCAGATTGCGCTCATCAATCCCGCCCTCATCATGCTGCTCGGTGGCGTGGCGGTGAAAAAAATGCTGGGCCTGAAAACCGTGGAAGAAGCGCGCGGGCGAATCATCCAGCACGACGGCGGGCGATACTTGGCGACATATCATCCGGCGGTGCGTTTTTATCGCGAAGATCTGGCCGCAAAAATTCACGAGGATTTTCAATTGCTGAAAGAGGAGATGAAAAGGCTGTGAGCAAAGCGCAGCTTGACATTATTCTTGGTGACTGAATACAGACGCGCGATGCCTGGTTGCTGTTTTCAGGCAGGATGTTGAGACAGATCACAGTTTCCGCCCAAACCAATCAATTTTCAGGCATAAAAAAACCACTCCCCCGCATTGAAGTGCGGCAATGCGGGGGAGTGTAATGAGACTTTGCTTTTTTGTCGAGGATATTCACATGCGCAGATCGGCACGGCTCTTACTGGCGGCGAGACGCCGCCGTAACGCGCAGCGAGGACACCCGCGCTACTTCCGGAAAAGCCACATGATGAGCGTCAAAACCGCACTCAGCAAAATGCAGGTCACTATCGGGAAGTAGAAGGTGAAATTTCCTTTCGAGACCTGAATATCTCCGGGCAGCCGTCCCAGCCAGCCCCGGCCAAAGCCCGACCAGAGGATTGCGCCGATGACGACGAAGGCCACGCCGACTACTACGAGCATTTTTCCCAAGTCGTTCATTTAAAGAATTCCGAAACATCGAATAGGACCGGCCCCTCTCCCCAACCCTCTCCCCGCTCGTTCCTCGCGGGGCGAGGGAGGAGAAAGGCAAAACATCGAACATCGAAAATCGAACATCGAACATCGAACATCGAATGCTGAGCGTTGACGCTTGTCCATCCTTCCCTCAACCACACTATTCCACTGCCGTCAGC
>JAQGPB010000524.1 GCA_028293265.1 Pedosphaera sp.
TTGCCGGGCCAATGGTGGGAGAGCAGTTTTTGCTGGGCGGCGCGGGTGAATTTTTTCGCCGGTTTCTTGATGGTCTGCCCGAAGTGCTTCAGGAAATGCTCCGCCAGCAGGAGCACATCCTGACCGCGCTCGCGCAACGGCGGCAGGCGGAATTTCACGACGTTCAGGCGGTGAAACAAGTCTTCGCGGAATTCATCCTTTTGAATCGCCTCGATGATGTCGCGGTTGGTTGCCGCGATGAGCCGCACGTCCACGCGCAGTTCCTGCGTCCCGCCCACCCGCGTAAAGGTTCCGTCTTCAAGAAAGCGCAGCAGCTTGGCTTGCAACGGCCGGCTCATGTCGGCGATTTCGTCCAAAAAGATGGTGCCGCCGTCGGCCTCCTCGACCCGGCCGGCCTTTTGTTTAAGCGCGCCGGTGAAGGCGCCGCGCTCATGGCCGAACAGTTCGCTTTCGAGCAGGGTTTCCGGGATGGCGGCGCAGTTGATGCGCACATAACTGGCCTGGCGGCGATGGCTCAGGCAATGCAACGCCCCGGCCACCAATTCCTTGCCGGTGCCGCTCTCGCCCAGGATCAGAACCCGCGCATCGGTGGGCGACACGGTCTGGATCATTTGCCGCAGGTCGCGCACGCTCTGTGAATCGCCGACAATCTGCTCGATCTGGTAGGTCTCATTCGCGCGCGCGCGCAAAGCGGCGTTTTGGTGCAGCAGCTTGTGCCGTTCCGAACAGCGCGCCACCGCGTGCAGCAATTCTTCCGGCGCGAACGGCTTGGCCAGATAATCGAACGCTCCGGCCTTGATGGCATCCACGGCCAGCTTGGGCGTGGCGTAGGCCGTGATCATCAGGATGGGCAGATCCGGCCAGCGCGAATGCACCTTGGCCAGCAATTCGTAGCCGCTCATGCCCATTCCCAGCCGGGCATCGGTGATGACCATCAAAAACTCCTCCTGCCCCATCAGCGTCAGCGCTTCCTCGGCGGATTCCGCCGCGCGCACCGAGTAGCCCTCGTCGTCAAGCACCGTCTTCAGCGAAAGACGCATGTTCTTCTCGTCATCAACAACCAGCACTGGTGGCATCGGATTACTCATCAATCAACTTGTCGCAATAAAGGTCTTGGCTGGGAATATTAAGATGAAGCGGGCCCCTTTTCCAAGCTCAGATTCTACCCGCACCGCGCCCCCGTAAAGTTCCACGTTATGTTTCACAATCGCCAGTCCCAGGCCGGTCCCCTTTTCCTTGGTCGTCACGTAGGCTTCAAAAATTTTGTCCAGCTTTTCGAAGGCGATGCCCGGCCCGTCGTCCTGCACGGCGATTTGAAGCGTATTGTTGTCGCCATAATGCGCATGCATGGAAATTTTGCCCCGCTCGTTCAACGCCTCGCGGGCGTTTTGCAGCAGATTCACCAGGACCACAGACAGATGGTTGCGCTGCATGAGCAAAGTCGGGAGGTTTGAGCCATAATCGCGATGCACCTGGGTCTCATAAGTGGCGCCGGGCGGGAGCACCTCGGCGATGGCCCGGTCCAGTTCCTCGGCGAGGTTCAGCTTCTCAACGCGGCCTTCGCTCAACTGCGCGTAGCCCATCAATTGAGTGAGAATGCGGTCGGAACGTTCAATCTCCTCGCGAATGATCTGCATCTGCAGGCTGAAATCCTTCTTCCCCTCCTTCAGTCCCTTTTGCAGCGAATAGACTGCATTGGTGATGATGCCGAGCGGGTTTTTGAGCTGGTGCGCGATTTCGGCCGCCAGCCGGCCCGCCGCCTTGAGTTCGTCATTGCGCGCGGCGGATTTTCGTTCCTCCTCCAGCGAAACGCGCTCGCGAAACAGCAGCAACTGCACCCCGTAACAAGTGGCGGTCATCAGGCACAAGATGATCAACTGCAATACAAACGGTTCCGTCCCATTTTCGACCACCATCACCCCTTCGGGCGGCTGATGAACCATCTTGGCTTCTTCCGAAACCATCCAGCGTTTTTTGTCGGAGATTTCGCGAGGGTAGGCGTCCTGCAACAGCTTCCGGTTCAAGCGCGCCTGGTCCACTCCCTCCGGACTCTGGTTCAGCCAGGTTGAAGCCTCCGATGAAAGTTTCACCCCGGCAAAACGTTGCGCATCATAAATTGACGCGCCCTGCACGATGTGGTTCAGGTCATACACCAAAGCCAGCAGCAATTCTGAATTGGTGCGGCCGTTGGAACTGGCCAGCAGGCTGAGGGTTCCCGGGGAAAGTCGCCCGGCCAGATATCTCGAGACTTCGTCATTGCTGGGCGGTTGCCTGAGCCGGGCGGTGAAGGATTTCAGATCCAGGATGTCACCCGTGCCGAACTTGGAAGGAATATGATGCCGGATGGCGGGAGTCGGATAGATGGTGCCGGGACTTTCCGAGACGGTTATGTAGAGCAGTCCCGCCCCCAGATAAAAGGCGCTGAGCGAAAGGTTGAGCACGATCTGCGGCGTGGCCAGTGGAATGCTCAGCGCATTGACGATGATCAAACCGGGGAACACCCAGAACAGGGTGCTTTCAAAACCGTTCGTCTCCAAGGTCAATCCCGCCAGCAGCAGGCCATCCACCAGGCCGACCGCGAAAACGACCCACTGGACCAACCGGGGCGGAAACCGCCGCAATATGAGCAGGATCGCCGCAATCGCATTGAAAATGATGTAGAAGTCGAAAAAGCGCTGGAGGGTTTCCTGGACGATCTGCCAGGTGGGCGATTCATCCACCAGCCCGCGGGAGTAGAACAAATAATAGAAAACCACGACGGTCACCATCACCCGCGCGGGCAGGATGATGTTGCGCTGGATGGCCAGGATGCGCGAAGCCTGTTGCGCCGGTTCTGGCACGGGCATCGCCAGAAACTGCGGCAGCCATTTGGGCTTTTGCCAGCGGATGGAATTCATACGCGGTGCCGGT
The DNA here is from genome assembly GCA_028293265.1 of Pedosphaera sp. Next base: position 2,911 of record JAQGPB010000524.1, read on the forward strand.
CGTCAGCCTTCCCGCCCCAGCAATTCTCCGGCACGCCGGGCGACGGCATCCACCGGCCAAAGCCGGCCCAGCCCCTCATAACCGCACGAGAGCATCCCTTCCTCAGGGCCGATGAATTCCGCGCCGCGCGATTTGAGCGTGGCGACGTTTTGTTGTGTCGCCGCATGCAGCCACATCTTTCCGTTCATGGCTGGGGCCAGAAGGATTTTGGCCTTGGGATTCAACGCCAGCGCAATGCAACTGAGCGCGTCATCCGCCAGGCCGAGGGCGAGCTTGGCGAGGACATTGGCCGTGGCGGGCGCGACCAGCAGCAGGTCGGCTTCATCGGCGAGCTTGATGTGGGTCGGCTTCCATCCTTCCTCCTCGTCATACAAGTCGGTCACGACGGGATGGCGGGACAAGGTTTTGAAAGCGAGCGGGGTGATGAAGTTTTGGGCGTCGGCGGTCATCACACCTTGCACGGAGAAACCCTGCTTGGCCAGCAGGCTGGTCAGTTCCGCGGCCTTGTAAGCCGCGATGGAACCCGTCACTCCCAGGACGATCTTTCTATCAGTATTCATTCAATTCTGTCTCTGCCGAGACTGTATCTTAACCCGCCTGTTTCGCATTATGCAAAGAGATTACGCTGGCGGCTTCCGGTGGCAACAGAATCAAAAACGGTTGTAACGCCAATTTTTACTCAAAAATGGGCCGACGGGCTAGTTGCTTTCCGTGCTCGGCTCCGCGAAGGCAAAGGCGCGTCCAAGATTAGCTGTACCTTTTTTCATCCCAATGGACAGGTAACTGCGACTGCAACCGTGAGCTGCAAATGTGCCCAAAGCGACCGCCATGTTCCCCCTCTCCTGGGGGAGAGGGCCGGGGTGAGGGCGGGCGTTCTTCACACTTGCTTCTCATGCGAATGAAAACTGGCATAGGGATCCGACTTTCACCCCTCGCGTCCGTTGACCTCTGGGGCAAAAACCAAGCCCTCCGCAACTTGCTCCCCAACCGGCCAACGGCTCCCCAAAATCACTTGACGCCCACAGCCGCGTAACTGAGAGTAATCCAGTCAAAATCAATCAAACCGCCGCGTCCGCTGCGGCCAACAGGAGACCCTTTTTTATGATCATGGCCGATGTCCTCAAAATCTTTCTCATCATCGTGGGGTTGCTCATTGTCTATGTCAGCTACTGGCTGCTCGCGCAGGCGTTGTTCCCGCGCATGGTCGGGCGCGCGAGCCAGCTTTACAGCCAGCCCGTGAAAATTTCCCTCATCGGCCTGCTCGCCACACCGCTCCCGCTTGGATTGGGTATCCTTATTTCCAAGCTCCCCAATCCGCTGCTGAAAGTGATCGGCGTCACGCTCATGGTGATTCCCGCGCTGCTCGGATTGATCGGCTCGGCGGGCTTGACCTTGCGCATCGGCGCGGGCCTGCCTTCTCCGGCGGATGCCGCGCAACCCTGGCGGCGTGTGCTGCGTGGCGGCGTGTTGCTGGCCTTTTCATTTTTGCTGCCGGTCGTCGGCTGGTTCGTGCTCCCCATCTGGGCGCTGGTAAGCGGGTTCGGCGCATTCATCATCTGCGTGCGCGAACAACGCCAAAATGCCGGCACCGCCGGCCCGGCCAATCTCGTTCCGGTTGCAGGCGGAATGGAATGAGAAACGTGCCATGAAACGGAATCAGTTTCGCCCCCCTTCGGTTTCGGTTCCGGTGCATGCTTGGTTGGTGGATGAGCGGTCGGGTCCGTGCTCGCGCTTCATGCCGATCGCGTTTCCATCCTTCGATGTTCAGCGTTCGATGTTCGATGTTCGATGTTTCAGTATTTCACCAGTTTTCTCCCGTTCCAAATTCCGGTCTGCGGAAAGCGAGGTGCTCCCATGAAACTTCCCCGGCGCAAATTCCTCCAAGCCGGCGCCAGTGGCCTCGCACTGCTCGCGACCACCGGTTGCGACCAGATGCCCCGCGAACTGGCCAGCCTGCTCGGCCCGCGCGCCCGTGAGAAAGGCCCATTCCAGCCGCCTGCAACCGCCACGATTGATCCCATTGTCCAAACCTTGAACCGCGTCAGCTTCGGTCTGCGCCCCGGCGATTACCAACGCGTGAAAAAACTCGGCACCGACGCCGACGAAGCCATCCAATTGCATCTCGAACAACAGTTGAACCCCGAGTCAATCGAAGACAGCGTCGCCGAATACGCCGTGCGTCGTTTTGAAACCTTGGCCGAACCGCCCGGCGAACTGTTCGAATATCAGGAGACTTTGCTGCACAATGAACTGATGCGCGGCACCTTGGCGCGCGCGGTGCTTTCCGAACGGCAGCTTTACGAAATCATGGTGGGATTCTGGTCCGACCATTTCAACATTGATCCCTCGAAAGGCGATTGCAAGTGGTTGAAAGTCGCCGACGACCGCGACGTCATCCGCAAGCACGCCCTCGGCCGCTTCCCCGATCTGCTCCGCGCCTCGGCCTTGAGCCCCGCGATGCTCTGGTATCTCGATGGTCGCGTGAATCGCCGCGCGAACCTGTCCGAGAAGCCCAACGAAAATTACGCGCGCGAACTGCTGGAACTCCACACCCTGGGCGTCCACGGCGGCTACACGCAAAAGGATGTCATGGAAGTGGCGCGCTGCCTCACCGGTTGGACCGTCCGCTCGACGGGCGAGAAGCCCAATTTCCAACTCGGCAAGGTCGAATTCAATGTTCACCAGCACGATTTCGGAGCGAAAGAATTTCTCGGCGAAAAAATCCCGGCGACCGGTGCCGAGCTTTCCTTGGAAGAACGCGAAAAACGCGGTCGCCATGAACTGGATCGCGTGCTGCAAATCGTCACCCGCCATCCCGCGACCGCGCGCCATATCAGCGCCAAGCTCTGCCGCCATTTCATCGCGGATGAACCGCCGCCGGGCGCGGTGGAAAAAGTCGCCGCCGCCTTCTCCGCCACGAACGGCGAAATCCGTGCCACCTTGCGCGCGTTGTTTGCCACCGAGGAGTTTCGCCAGACGCGTGGCAACAAATTCAAGCGTCCGTTCCAGTTCATCGTTTCCTCCCTGCGCGCGACCGCCGCCGAAACCGATTCCGGCCTGGAGATCATTGATTATCTCAAACGCATGGGCCACGCGCCCTTCAATTATCCCACGCCGGACGGTTACCCGGAACAGGCCGCGCCATGGATGGGCACGCTCCTGTGGCGCTGGAACTTCGCCGTGTCGCTGAGCGAAAACAAAATCAAGGGCACGCAGATTGATTTCGCCGCATTGCGCGCCAACGCCGGCGGCGACGAAGCTTTGATGGCCCATCTCCTCGGCCGCAAACCGCTCGCCGAGGAAGCCGCCGCCTACCACGATTCCGGCGCCGGCCTCGCCCTGATGCTCGCCTCACCCGCTTTTCAATGGTGCTGACATGAACGGCCTCCAAACATTCGTGACCGGCAACGGCGATTCCCAGCGCACCCTTGTCGTCGTCTTCCTTCGCGGCGGCGCGGACGGCCTGAACCTCGTCGCCCCCTTGCAGGACGACGGCTACTACCACGCCCGCCCGCGCATCGGCATCGCCAAAAACAAGGCCGTGCCGCTCGATGGTTTTTACGGCTTGCACCCGCTCCTGAAGGAACTCGAACCCGCCTACAAGGACGGCGCGCTCGCCATCATCCACGCCGCCGGTTCCGAAGACAGCACCCGCTCCCATTTCGAGGCGCAAGATTTGATGGAACACGGCGGCATCGTCGCTGGCGGCTGGCTCGGACGGTTCTTGCGCGAGCGAAACTCCGGCGCGGCCGGCCCCCTTTCCGCCGTCGTCCTCGGCCGCTCCATGCCCGAATGTTTGCGCGGCGCTCCCTCCGCCACCGTCTTTCAATCCCTGGACGATTTTTCCCTCGGCGACAACAGCGGCCGTTTGATCGCCTCGCTCGCGCGGCTCTATGATTCACGCCAGGACAGCCTCGGCGGCGCGGGCCGTTACACCCTCGAAGCCTTGCGGCGGATTGAAACCTTGCGCCACGCCGCCTACCACCCCGCGAACGGCGCGGACTACGCCAAGGACGATTTCTCCGCCGGCCTCCGCCAAATCGGCCGCCTCATTAAGGCCCGCGTCGGCCTCGAAGCCGCCTCGCTGGACCTGGGCGG
>JAQGPB010000358.1 GCA_028293265.1 Pedosphaera sp.
GCGGTCGCAACGCGAAAACATGGAACTCGCGGCGCAATCTCTTTCCCTGGCCACGGCGAATTTCCAAGAGGGCCTCATCACGCAGCTTGACCTGCTGCAAAGCCGTCTCGACCTAACGCGCGCGGAGACGGTGGAATTGAACGCGCGGTTCGATTACAACGCCGCGCTGGCGCGGTTGCAGCGCGCAATGGGCGCGGAGTTCGACCTTTCCACAGGCAAGGAGACGAAATGAAACGCCGTCTGCTCGGGAACTGGGGAAGCATCGAACATCCAACATCCAACATCCAACATCGAATGGCGGCCGGAACGTCGCAAAGCGTCTTGGAGTGCGGCAGTCCCCTGCCGCTTTTGAATGAAACGCCAAGCTTGCGGACCGCAGGGGAGTTCACGACGCGAAATCATCTCGGACAAATCCTCTTTCTCACACTCATCGTCTTCGTCACCTGCGTGGCAGCCGCTCACGCCGCCGAATCAAACATCGTAACCTTGCCGGAATGTTTTCAAAAAGTGCTGACGCACGATGAGCAATTGCTCCGCCTGCGCAAGGATATCGAGCGCGCGGCGGGGACCCGGCTCGAATTTCATTCGCGCGATCTGCCGCACCTGAGCGTGGAACCAACCGTCGGCCTGCGCGGCGGCAAATTGTATGTTCATAACAGCCCTTACGCGCTGGTCACGGCGGAATTTTCGCAACCATTGTTTAACATGGGCATGGCGGCGAACTGGCGGCGCGGCAACCTGGAGCTAGTCGCCACGGAGCAGAATTTAAACGCCGCAGCCGCAAACCGCCTGTACGACGTGCGCATTTTATATTTGCGCGCGCAACGGCTCCGGCAGATCATCTCCCTGTACGAGGAAATTGACCGGCGTTTGCAGGCCAACGTCACCAGCGAACAGCAGCGCCGCGAAGCCGGCCAGGCCGGACCGCGCCCCGAACTGCAGGCCCGCGTGCAACTCCTCGCGGAGCGCGCCGAGCTGACGGAGTTCCGCCGCGAAGACGAGGAAGTGCGTACCGACCTCGCGGAAACGATGGGCGATCCAATGGACCGGCTGCCGCAGCCCGCCGGACCGCTGCAGCGTGAAGCCATCACGCTGGATTTGAAGGCGCAGGCGCAGCTTGCGGAGCAGCGGCGGGCGGACTTGAAATTTCTGCGCACCTTGATCGCCATGGCGAATGAGGACCGGCGCGTCACGCAGGCCGGTTATTTTCCTTATGTGTCGCTGATTGGCTCGGCGCTTTATATTCCCGGCCGCAAGCGCACCTACCAGGTGATGCCCATCATCGAAGGCCAGCAGCCGTTCGGGACGGACATCCGCGGCGGCGTTTCGCTGACGTGGCAGATTGTGGACAACGGCGCGGTGACGGGTGCGAGCCGGCGGATTGCAGGAATTCGGGGCGAGTATGAGGTCATATTGAAGCAATTGGAGGAAAATGTACCGCGCGAACTCGGCCGGGTCGCGCATTCGCTGGAGAATGCGGGAGCAAAGCTGGCCGCGCTCGAAAAATCCACCACCGAAGCGGAAGAGGGTTTGCGGCTGATTGAAACGCGCATCGGGCTGGGCGAGGCGACCCAGCTTGATTTCTCCGATGCGCAACGCAACCTGTTGGCCGTGCGTCACGCCGTGGTGGATGCGCTGTTCGAACATGCCTCGGCGCTGGCCGAGCTGGACCGCGTCACCGGCAGGTATTTGGAGTTTGCGGAGCCGGTGAAGGAGCCTTAAAATCACACGGTAATTTGGCATGAACAAAAAACTTCTCGTGCTGGGGGTGTTGGTCGCCGCCGGGTTGGCCGGCATCCTGGCTTATCGGGCGTCGCGGCCCGTGACGGAAGTCTTCCTGACCCGGCGCGGCACGGCCACATTCGCGGTGTATGGCACGGTGAAGGTGGTGCCGGCGGTGTCGTTCGCCGTCCACGCGCGCAGCGGCGGCGTGCTCAAGTATTGCCCGGCACTCGCCGAGGCCACCAACATCATCGGGCTGGAAATCAAGTCCGGCCAGGTCCTGGGCGAGGTGGTGAGTGAAAGCCTCGACCGCGACTTCGCGAAGGCCCAGGCGGACTGGGAGGCGGCGCAGGATCGGCAAAAACTCGGTCCACCCGGCGCGCCCCTGTTGAAAACGCAGGAGGCGTTGGTCGCGCGCCTGCAAAAACTGGTCGCCCTCAGCAATGTTCCCCCGAGCGAGGTCGAGCGCGCCACGAATGATCTCACCACCTTCAAGGAAGCGGTGCGCCAGCAGGAAATTGAAATCCACCGTTCCGTGGAAATTGCCCGCCAGGTGTTTGACGATTTGAAGGAGCGCAAGGAACGTTGCCAGTTCATTTCGCCCATTGACGGCACGATGAACGCGGTGAATGGCGCCAACGGTGAATTTGTTCCCGAGGGCAGCACTCCCTTTGTGCTGGTAACAAAGGCGACTTATATTGAAGGCCAGGTCAACGAGGAGGATGTTGGGCACGTCGCCGCCAACATGAAGGCGGCCGTGAAACTTTATGCTTATCCCGACCGCGAGTTGACCGCGACGGTCGCGCAGGTTTTGCCCACGGCGAACAACCAGCGCTACACCGTCAATCTGAACCTCGATCATCCGCCGGACAACCTGCTGCCGGGCGAAACGGGCGAGATGAACATCATCAGCGGCACGCGCGAAAATGCGCTGCTGATTCCCACGCGGGCTTTGCTGGTGGACCGCGTGTGGGTGGTGCAGGCTGGCGTCGCCCAGCCGCGCACTGTGAAAGTTGGCTATCGTAACATCGAGCGGGCGGAGATCCTCGACGGGTTGCACGAGGACGATGCGGTGGTGGTGGCCGACCAGGATTTGCTGCGCACGGGCATGCGCGTCCGCCCCGTCATTCTTAACCCGCGCTGACAGCCATGTCGCCGCCGCTTTTCATCGCGCTCCGTTTCATCCGGCATCGCCAGCGTTCGATTTTGATCAGCTTGGCCGGGATAACCTTGGGCGTGGCGTTTTTCATTTGCACGCAGGCGCAAACGCAGGGCTTCGAGCAATTTTACATTCAAACCGTCCTCGGAACGAGCGGCGCGGTGCTGGTGCAAGACCGGTTTCAAGACCGTTATACCGGCATCCTCGAACAGAAGACGAACGACATGCTCAGTGTCAGCGGCCAGAAACCGCGCAAATATTATGACGGCGTGAATGACCCCGACCGTATGATGCGCGCCATCCGCGAATTCTCGAACGTGCGCGCCTGCGCGCCGGTGCTCGAGGACAACGCGTCCATTCTCACCGATTTCCGCAGCGAAGTCTGCCGCGTGCTGGGCATTGACCTGGAGGCGCAACTCGCGGCGACAGATTTGCGCGCGCATTTGATTGAAGGTGACCTGGGAACTTTCCGCACGACACCGTCGGGCGTGCTGCTGGTGTCGCTGCTCGCGCTAAAGATGAACTCGAAGGTCGGCGATAACATTTCGCTCATTGCCGCGGGCGGCGAGACGCGCAGCTTCCGCGTTTGCGGCATTTCGCAGACGGGCGACAACCTCATTGACGAACGGCGCGCGTACATTCATCTGCGCGTGGCGCAAAGTTTGTTGAGCAAGCCCGCCGCCGTTTCCTACATCATCGTCAAGATGAGCGACCCGGACCGCGCGCCGCAACTGGCAAAGCGGCTGGAGGAATTGTTGCGGCACCGGGCGCGGAGCTGGCAGGAACGCGCGCAAGGCAACCTGCAAATCTTCCGCGCCATCCGCATTTCCGCCGCCATCACGGTGTCGGCCATCATCATGCTCGCGGGCTTCGGGATATTCAACGTGCTCACCCTGATGATCATTGACAAGGTGCGGGAGATCGCGATTCTGCGCTCGATGGGCTATCAGCGGCGCGACATCAGCGCGATTTTTTTATGGCAGGGCCTGCTCGTGGCGGCCACCGGCTCGGTGCTGGGTTGTGCCCTGGGTTTTGGGATGACGTTTTTTGTTTCGCGGGTGCCGATGCATATTCGCGGCTTTTTCGCGGCGGACCATTTCATGGTGCATTGGAGCGGGTTGCATTATGTGATGGCCGTGGTGATTGCGTTTGTCGCGGTGTTGCTGGCGAGTTATTTTCCGTCACGACGCGCGGCGCGGCTGGCACCGGTCGCCATTTTGCGGGGGTCAGGCCAATGAACCATCCGCTCGTTTGCACCGGATTGCAGCGGTACCTGGGCGAAAACGAAGCGCGGGTGCAAGTGCTGCGGGGAGTGGCCTTGGAAGTACCGGCCGGTTCCGTGCATGCCGTCGTCGGGCCTTCGGGCTGTGGCAAGAGCACGCTGCTTTATCTTTTGGGGCTGCTCGATTCCGCCGACGCGGGGCAATTATGGATCGGTGGCGTGGACGTGGCGGGCATGCCCGAAACGGAACTCACGCGCAAGCGGAACGAACTGATTGGTTTTGTGTTTCAATTTCATTTTCTGATGCGTGAATTCACCGCCGAGGAAAACGTGATGATTCCGATGCGGCGTTTGGGAAAACTCGGGCTGGCGCAGATGCGCGAGCGGGCCGGGATGCTGTTGGAAACCGTCGGGCTGGCGGACAAACGCGCGCGGCTCAGCGGTCATCTTTCGGGCGGCGAACAGCAACGGGTGGCGATTGCGCGCGCGCTGGCCAATGATCCTCAAATTGTGCTCGCGGATGAACCGACGGGCAATCTCGACACCGCCAATTCGGAGCGGGTGTTCAGTTTGCTCACGGAATTGGTGAAGCGTGAAAAGAAGGCGCTGGTGCTGGCGACGCATAATCCGCTCATCGCCCAAGCGAGCGATTGGGTGCATGAAATGCGCGATGGCTTGATCACACGTACTTACTCCAATCTCAAATGAGTCCGTCCATTGCGCCAGTCAATGATATGGCGGCCGCTCCGGCGAGGGCAGTGAAAATTTCCTTCCTCATCCCAATGCACAACGGCGTGGAACTGACCCGCGCCTGTCTGCGCAGCCTGGAAGAAACCGTTGACCTCGCGCCGCACGAAGTGATTCTCATCAATGACGCCAGCACCGATGGCACGGCGGAATTTTTGGCGAAGCTTGCCGCGCCTTTCAGAATCATTCACAACAAAGAGCGCTTGAGTTACGCGGCCAGCATCAATCGCGGCGTCGCGGAGGCGCGCGGTGAAATTCTTTGCCTGCTCAACAATGATCTGCTTTTCAGTCAGGACTGGCTGCCGCCGATGCTGCGGGCGTTCGACCGGTTCGAAAAAGTGGGCATCGTCGGCAATGTGCAGATTGACCCGCGCAACGGCAGTTACAATCACATGGGCATCGTGTTCACCAAGGACGCGGTTCCCATTCATTTCGGCGAATGGTTTCCCTTCCGCCCGTTTCGCGGACTCACGGAATGGAAAGCGGTGACCTCCGCCTGCTGGCTTGTCCGAAAATCCGTTTTCCTCGAAGGAGGCGGCTACAACGAAGCTTACCGCAATGCCGGGTATGAAGATGTCGAACTATGCCTGACCTTGGGCAGCAAGGGTTACAGGCATTATGTCGCCAACGAGAGCGTCATCCAACATTTCGTCAATTCCTCGCCGGGGCGGCTTCAATTTGAATCCGAGAACGCGCAGTATTTCAGGCAACGCTGGCGTGAACACATCCTCGCACAGCTCACGCCGCGCGAATGCCGGCGTTGCGCCGCCAATTACGTGCTGCGCTGCCTCGGCCAGCGTTCCCATTGCAACCGCCGACAATTGCGCAAGGCCCTCTTCACCCTCCTCAAATGCGGACATTGATTCTCTCGCGGCCCGACCGCGTCGGCGATGTGGTGATTTCCACCGCCTGCCTTGCGCCCATTCGCGAGAAATTTCCGCACGCAAAAATCCATTTCGTCGCCGCTGAACGGATGCGGCCGTTGTTGGAGGGGCATCCGTTGCTGGCAGGGTTTATTCCGCTCACCGCAAATTTGACATCCGAATTTCAACGTCTCAACGCCTCGGCCATTGTCCATCTGCATCCCGACCCGGATTGTTACGCGGCAGCAGCGCGTGCGAAAATTCCCGTGCGCGTCGGTTACGCGATTCCCTTGCTCAACCGGCATCTGACGCACAAAATCAAGGACCAGCGCAGGGCGGGAGTGAAGCACGAGGCGGAATATATTTTTGATCTTTTGAGCGTGCTCGAAGTTTCGCCGCCGTCAAAGCTTTCGCAAAACGTCCATCTGCCCGAAGCAGCCCTTGTCTCGCTTCAAAGCAAACTTCCCTGGCCGCTCGCCTCGACGCCGTTTGCGGTGGTGAATCCCACGGCGCATTCCAAAATCGCGCGCTGGCCGGTGAAATATTTTCTGGAACTGGCCGGCCGCATAGAAAGTGAATTTGGTTTGTTGCCGGTGTTCATCGGCGCGGACGCGCACGATTCCATTCCGTCCGGTTCGTCCCCTCATTTAAACCTCGCGGGCAAGACCCATTTGGGCGAACTGGGCTGGCTCCTGCGCCATGCCCGCGTGCTTGTGACCGTCGCGACCGGGCCGAGTCATCTGGCGGCGGCGGTCGGTTGTCCGGTGGTTGCGATCTTCGGGCGCACCGTGCCGCCGCATGGGCCGGCGCGCTGGCGGCCGCTGTCGGAAAAAGCAATTGTGATCGCCAGCACGTTTGCGCGAAAGCGTCTCGAGGACCGCGATGCCTATTGGCGGCGGTGTTACGCGGCCATCGGAGTTGACGAAGTTGCCGCTGCGGTCCGGCAGTCCCTAAACCAATACCGAATTAAAAGTTGTTCATAATTCAGAAAAAACTTTCATTCTTTCCATGGCTGGCCTGGAATAAAAGACGTTCTGAAATATTTGAAAGCTTTGACTCAACAACCAATTAAAATCATGAAACAATTCCATTACACATCGGCTCTCGGCGGCCTGCTGCTGGCCATGACATTTTCGTCCCCGGCTGCGCCTCTTACCCCCGGCGAACCAATCCTGCTGGACAAGGCCAAGGGGAAATTTGATTTCATCCGCGTTGACTCCTACAAGCACCGTCTCCTGCTGGCGCATACGGGCAACAAATC
>JAQGPB010000366.1 GCA_028293265.1 Pedosphaera sp.
AGCAGATCTCGAAAGTGCATGCGCCGCACATCTTCCTTCGCAAGGGAGTTCTGTACTCTGCCCGATTCTTGCCTGGCATAGGCTTCGCCCCCGATCCGCGACATAATGCAGTGCGCCAGATCACTACGTCCATTCTTTAGAAGCCAGCGCGGGCTTTCAGGCACAAGAAACATGCCTGCAAGGAACAGCAGGGAAGGAACAGCGGTAAGCGCGAACATCCAACGCCAGCCCGATTGCCCGTACCACGAGTGTGTTATGAAATCTTCACTCGCGCCGGCTGGCAGATTCCGCACCAAGTACCAGTTGGTGTACTGGGCCAGCAGAATGCCGATGACAATTGTCAATTGGTTGACGGAAACGAGCCGGCCACGCAACCGGGCGGGGGCGACCTCGGCAATGTACATCGGTGAAAGGTTGGAAGCGAGACCAATGGCAACACCTCCAAGCATCCGCCAGGCCACAAAGATGGAAAAGTCCGTTGCCAACGCGTTGCCGATGGAAGTCACTGTGAATCCCAGGGCCGAGGCGATCAGCAGCCGTTTCCGTCCGAATTTGTCACTGAGCGCGCCGGCGATGAGCGCGCCAACCAGGCAGCCAACCTAGGCGCAACTGTTGGCCCACCCAGATTGCGCAGCATTGGTCAGATGAAAATATCTTTCAAAGAATGGTTTGGCCCCACCAATGACCACCCAATCGTAGCCGAAAAGCAGTCCGCCCAGGGCGGCGATGATCGAAATAGTCCATATAAAGGCATGGTTAAAAGTGCCGTCGGCTTGTTTATCCGGGGGAGCATTGACAGAGATCATGGATGGATTCATTGAATTTGCCGGCTGGCTTCGATCACATTGAATTCGGCCAGTGCTGGAAGCCATCCCCGGGCACTGTTTGCTTTGATGTCGCGAACGTGGCGTAGCCTGCCATCTGCCGGTCCGTTGGCGAGGCTTGTAATCTGTTCCGTGGTAATTTCAACAGACGGTTTGAATTTCTTCGAGTCCATGTAATCCAGCAAACTTGTCCGCATCTGGCGCGAGACAGGATCATCGGCATCGCGCGTCAGATCGAACCCGCAAATCACAATCTTGCCCGCGCCAACCCTGCCCTCGACTACCAGCCCCAAAGGCCGGGCCGTCAGCCAGTCATCAATCACCCGTACAATCGGCGGCAGGCCGCGCGGCAAGAGATCGAGGCGCAACGCACCCGCGCGGTGAATCAAATACGACCACTGCCAGTTGCTGTGGAAATCGGTCGGAAATTCGGCAAGCGCGGGATTTTTTGGGTCGCAAAGAATACCGAGCGTCGTGGGCGCCTGACGGCCGGTCCAGGCGGTGTTCCAGAAAATGCTGGAGAAGCCGAACTTGACTGGCACAGATTCAAAATTGCGGATTTCGCTGCCGGGAATCGTGAGCAACACTTTGCCGCCGGCATGGAGGTGCGCCTTGGCTTCGTCGTCGAACCGTGATGTCACGAGAACATCCGCGGCCGGCACGTTTGCGGCAGAGCCTGGGTAAATCCAAACGTCCCAATCATTTTCAAATTGTCCCGGCGGGTTGTTTCCGCTCTCTTTTTCCACAACCCGCACCACCAGCTTGCAACGCGCTGGAGCTTTCACATTCGCCAAATCCGCGCTCACGGTTCCGAGGGCGATGCCATTGCCAAGCGGGACGTCTTGCGGCGCGAATTCGCCTGAACTACAGACCTTGCCACCATCGGCAATCAATTTCCAAGTCGCCACCGCAGCGTGCATCGGCTCCCGTCCAAAGTGCGCGATCTCTACCTGCGCTTTGAGCTTCTCATCCGTCGTGAATACACGCTTCTTCAGGCGCGCCAACGGCACGATGCTATTGCAGAAACGGCTGTATTCCTTGGCCGTAACATAACCCTTGTCACCCCAAAACGGATCGATCACGCCGACGAGCGCGGTGCCTTGGCCGGGAAAATCGTGCAGGTCGAGCAACTCGAATCCGCCCATGCCCGGCGTGCGTAACGCCGACTCGATGTCCTCCTTGTAACAAAGCACCTGCAGCTTTCCGCTCGCCAGGAGAAATTGCCCGGCCAAGCCGTCCAAGCCATTTTGCCCAAGAAAATCGCGGAAGATTTCAAAATTCTTCGGCTTGAGATAGCCGGTGTATTTCGGAATCTCGGCAAAATTTGGATATACGCACCACTCCCCGATTTCGTGGCTGATGACGGGCACGCTGCGTTTCTGAATGTAATCGCGGTAATCAGTTTGCGTCTCCGGCGGCTTGCCGTTGATGCGCGATTTCAATCCCGCGCCCCATGACTGGATGCGCGGATCGGGCGTAATGTGAAATTGATTTTCCGCAATCTGCGGCCAGCCGGAGGCGGTGGTCCACAGCCGACGCGAATCGAGCGCCTTGTAATGCGCCACGTACCGGGCCAGATAATCACCGTCGTTCTTGCCCCCCGGCTCGTTGCCGTACGGCATAAAGATGAACGAAGGATGATTGCCGTGGGCTTTCAAAATTCGTTCCGTCTCTTCATAAACCCATTGGTCCACCGGCTTGCCGTCGCCAATCGTGGTGGACTGGTTGGCCCAGCAGGTCTCAACTTGGAAATACATGCCAAGCTCATCCCCGGCTTCAAAGGCCGCTTCCGGCGGGCAATAGGAATGGAAGCGCAGCAGGTTCAACCCGTAGGCTTTCGCAATGCGGATGATCCGCTTCCATTCGCCTATTTCGGTTGGCGGATGGCCGGTCTTGGGAAAGATGCAGCATTCCAGCGTGCCGCGGATAAAAGTCTTGCGTCCGTTGATGGTGAATTGCGAGCCGTCCGTGGAAATCTCGCGCAGGCCGAACCGGACTCTGCGCGCGACTTCGGCGGCATGCTCTGGCACAAGCGTGATCGTCAACTCCTGGAGGTTTGGACGGAATTCGTCCCAGAATTTTGCGTCCGCACCCAATTCAATTTCCATTTCCGCCGTGCCGCCGTTTGTGTCCCACTCCGCTCGCTGCCGTTTTGCGCCGGCTTGGATCACGCCATGACCTGGCTCGCCCCTCGCATTGCCTATGCGCGCCTTCACTGTCGCCGATCGGGTCGCGACATGCGGATAAACCTGCACATCCTCAAGCCATACCGTCGGCATCGTGCGCAGTTTAATTTTGCCGACAATGCCGTTCCAATTGCCCTGGGTATGATCGCTGACAGCATGTGAATTTTCGCCGAGATCAATCAACATGCGGTTGTCCACCCGAATGCTGAGGATGTGTTTGCCCGGCGCAAGTCGGCCGAGATCAAACTCGTGCGGCGTCGCGAGGGAGTTGTTCGTGCCGATGAGTTTGCCGTCCAACCACACACGCGTTTCCCAATGTGGCCGCTCGAGAAAAAGCACCAGCCGCCTGCCCTGCCACCCGTTCGACACTTCGATGTCCCGTTGGAACCATGCGACCCCGGCATAATATTTGTCCGGTTGAAGCCAGAATGGCATTTTCACCTGACCCGGCTGCCGGTATTTTGAGAATTTCGGATCGGTAAAAAACGACCGGTCAATAATGCCGCCGGTCCATTTTGTTTCCACCGTCACCTCGTCGCCAATCCCCTGCTCCGGCAGCGAACCGGGCAACTTCAAGGTTCCGGACAAATCGTGTTCAAACCACCGCTCGCTGATGCCGGCATCCCCCCGGTCAAGCGCGAACCGCCATTTGCCCGCCAGAGAAATATTTGGTTCGCTGGCGCGGGCGTCATCGGTCGCTGCCACCAGCCAAAAAGCCGCGACCGCACATATGACAAATGCATGTTTCAAATACGTTTTAAACCTTCTTTTCATGGCGGTCGTATTTACAGGTTCGCGTCACGGCGAGACGGCGCGATAGAAATGTTGCAGTGCCGCGCCGTAATCCGACTCGAAAAGATAATCCAGAATCTGGCTGCGCTGCGGTTCAGCATGATCAATTGCACAGGTGCTGACACGAAAACAGACCAAACTAAAAATTATTAACCGGTGATGCAGTCGCACAAGCAAGTTTGAACTCAGTCATGCGTTTCGATTTCCCGTATTTTGCATGCTCCGCAAGAATTCCAGGAAGCCCAGTAGTCATAGGTGTCGCCATTGTTCCACCCGTGGTAGGCAAAAGCGCCTTTGACGCCGTGACCACCGGCGCGCAATGCCCTCAACGCATCATCCAAACCGCGCAGACAATTCACATCGGCGGAACAGGACTGGTTGCCATCCACGTAAACGTCATAACACGAATTGGGATACCCATAAGCCGAGGTCCAGCCGAGGTTTGCGCCAAACTCGGTGACCCAAGTTTTTTGCCCCCAGCTCCCAAGGGCGGCCTGTGCCAGATTTGAATAGGCCGACTGCGAATGATCGCTGGACCAGGAGGGATAAAAATGATATGCCAAGTCTCCCGTCCATCCTCCCGAAGCTACCAGGTTGACATTATCGGCATAACCCATCCCATCCAAGATGCACTTGCCGTTCGGCAAACCGCCATAGCTGATGATGGTTTTCATATCATTCACATAATGCACCGGATCGCTTTTGGCATAACCAAAGGGTTCATTAAATATTTCATAGTGAACGTTTGGATAGCTAGAGAAGACTGCGTTGACCTTCGCCCATGCGGCCCCCATGGTACTGAGACCGTTTGGTAGGCCATTGCCATGGCCGGTTTGCCCCGATTGCAAGGTGCCAAACATGCAGATGATGACATAGTGCCCGGCAAACTGGTCAACATATCCCCTCATTTTTGTCAGGGAAGCCGGGTCATTGGCCGTCTGCACATTGATGGGCAACCGCATCATG
>JAQGPB010000388.1 GCA_028293265.1 Pedosphaera sp.
CGCCCCGAACCCCGCCGTGCCCCCGCCCGACCCGGCCGCCGATCAGGCCAAACAGTTCCAGCAATATCAGAAAAACTTCGTCCCTGCCGACCCTTGGCGCGTGCTGAATGACAAAACCAATTTTGCCAGGGGCGATGATTGGGTCCAGTTCGAAGGCCGTGTGACCCAGGTGACCTCCGACGGCATCACCGTCCAAGGCACCTTTGGCGAACCGCTTTTTTACCTGCTCCCAAACAATGGCAACGCCACCACCGGCAACTTTTTGCTCAGCAACTATCCCAGGCCGATGGCCATCGGCCAGATTTTCTCCCGCAACGACCGCGCCGTCGCGTTCAAGGCCGGAACCAAAAATGACCTGCCCAACCTCGATTACGGCCTCGTCTATGTGCCCGAACTTACCGAGGAACAAAAAGCCCAGGCCGTCCAGGTCAAATCCAAAACCGACTCCAAGGTGTTGGCCTTCCACAAGGAACTCGCCGAAAAAGGCGACGCCTACGGCGAATACAAAATGGGTGTCCGCTACCTGAACGGCGACGGCGTTGACAAAGACCTGGCCAAAGCTCGCGACCTCCTCGGCAAAGCCGCCGCCCAAGGCAACAAGGATGCCGCCACCGAACTGGCAAAGTTGCCGGAGGCAAACTGAATCATCCTTAACCGGGCCAAGGCAGGGCGTTCATGCCGCTCCTACGGAGCTTTGGAATCTCCTTGCCCAGGCGTTGCTATAAACATGGCGCTCCTACGGAGCTTTTGACGGCATCGCCGCAGTCCCCAAGCTCCAGAGGAGCGCCATGTTTATAGCGACGGCCCAAAAGGGCCGCCAAGCTCCGTAGGAGCGGCATGCACGGAGGACATTGTTCCACAAATCCCGCTCGGTGCTGCAGGAAATCGAGATGCGCCCATTTTACAGCAGTTATTGCAAATCAAGTGGACAGCCAGCCTCCTATGTGACATTATGACCCCGCTTTGAAAGGAGCGCGACAGAGGACACCGTCCGGTGCCCGCGAGAGCCGGCCAAATCCCTGCCGGAACAGCTCCCTTTTGTCCAACCGCCTTCGCCAAGGCGATGCTGGCCAGCGGAACAACACCCCTCCCATTCCCCTGCCCATCATTCCCCTGCCAATTTCCGCCCCGCTCCGTCTGCCGCTTGCTGCGCCTTTTTTCGGCCCTTCACGCTCAACCACTTGCGTTTGCTCGTTCGCTTGGCGCCGCTTAACGCCGCTTGGCCCATCCCACACCCGCAACCATTTCGGCGCGGAGTTTCTCACCAAATCAGCCCAAATCCCACCCCAGCCCGGCCCAACTTTGCTTATTTGCACCGCCGCCCATTCGTCCCATCACTCCTTTACTCCACCACTCCCATCCCGCCGCTGAACCCAATCCAAGATTGACGCCGCACGTCCTGCGCTTTTAAAATGCCGCGGTATTCAACCTTTATCCTGAGCACCTATGGCTTCGACTGACAAACCAACCAACATCACCTCCTTCTCGCACGAAGAACGCGTCTTTTACCCGCCCAAACCCTTCTCCGCCAAGGCCCACCTCAAGTCCATGGCCGATTACCGCAAGCTCTACCAGGAATCCATCAAGTCGCCCGAAAAATTCTGGGCCAAACAGGCCAAAAACGAGCTGGTCTGGTTCTCCCCCTGGAAAAAAGTGCTGCAATGGAAGGTGCCGTTCGCCAAATGGTTTGTCGGCGGCAAATTGAACGTCTGTCACAATTGCTTGGATCGCCATCTCGACACCCCCACCGCCAACAAGGCCGCCATCATCTGGGAAGGCGAACCCGCCGGCGCGGGCATGACCGGCGAGGAACGCACCCTGACCTACCGGCAGTTGCATCGCGAAGTCTGCCGCTTTGCAAATGTCCTCAAGCGCAATGGCCTCAAAAAAGGCGACCGCGTCATCATCTATCTCCCCATGGTGCCCGAAGCCGCCATCGCCATGCTCGCCTGCGCGCGCATCGGCGTGATTCACTCGGTCGTCTTCGGCGGCTTCAGCGCCCAATCGGTCGCTGACCGCATTTTTGATTGCCAGGCCAAGATGGTCATCACCGCCGACGGCGGTTTCCGGCGCGGAACGGTCGTCCCGTTGAAGAAAAATGTGGACGACGCGCTCGCCATCAAGGATTCCCAGGGCAATTTGCTTTCGAAGACCATCGAGCGCGTCATCATCCTGCGCCGCGCCAACAACGACATCCGCGTCGAGGAGGGCCGAGACGTCTGGTGGCATCGCGAAATGGAGCAGGTCAGCGCCGTTTGCCCGGCTGAAAAAATGGACAGCGAGGCGCCGCTTTTCATCCTTTACACCAGCGGTTCCACCGGCAAGCCCAAGGGCATCCTCCACACCACCGGCGGTTATCTGCTCGGCGCAAAGATGACCACCAAATACGTTTTCGATCTGCAAGAGACGGACGTTTATTGGTGTACGGCCGATATCGGCTGGGTGACGGGCCACAGTTACGTCGTTTACGGCCCGCTGGCGAATGGCGCGACCAGTTTGATGTACGAAGGCGCGCCGAACTTTCCCGAGCCGGACCGCTTCTGGCGCATCGTCGAGAAGTATGGCGTGACCATTCTTTACACCGCGCCGACCGCCATCCGCGCGTTCATGAAATGGGGCGTCGAATGGCCGAAGAAACATGATTTGCGTTCGTTGCGGCTGCTGGGCACGGTCGGCGAACCGATCAATCCCGAAGCCTGGATCTGGTATCACGAAGTCATCGGCGGCAAGCGTTGTCCCATCGTGGATACCTGGTGGCAGACCGAAACCGGTGGCATCATGATCACGCCGCTCCCCGGCGCAACGCCCACCAAGCCCGGCACCGCTACGCTGCCATTTTTCGGCGTGCTGCCCGAGGTCGTGGATGACAAAGGCAACGCGCTCCCCAAAAACAGCGGCGGCAAGCTCGTGATTCGCAAACCCTGGCCCAGCATGTTGCGCGGCATCTGGGGCGACATGCAGCGTTACAAGGAAACTTACTGGAGCGAGGTGAAGGGCAGTTATTTCACCGGCGACGGCTGCCGGCAGGATTACGACGGTTATTTCTGGATCGTTGGCCGCATTGACGACGTCTTGAACGTCGCTGGACATCGCATCGGCACCGCCGAAGTCGAGAGCGCTTTGGTCAGCAATCACAAAGTCGCCGAAGCCGCCGTCGTGGGACGGCCCGATGAGTTGAAAGGCCAGGCCCTCGTCGCGTTCGTGACGGTGAAGAGCGGCGTCGTTGCCGACCAAAAACTGCGCGACGAATTGCGCAATCAGGTCGCCAAGGAAATCGGCCCCGTCGCGAAACCCGACGACATCCGTTTCGCCGAAGCCCTGCCCAAAACCCGTTCCGGAAAAATCATGCGCCGCCTGCTAAAACAAGTCGCCGCCGGCACCGAGATCAAGGGCGACACCACTACCTTGGAGGACTTCAGCGTGCTCGCCCGTTTGGGCAGCAGCGAGGAATAGCCATTATGAGGCAACGTTACCAAACCATAATTCTGACAGCGTTTTGGTGTATCGTTGTTTCAGATGTGGCCGCTCGCGCCGAGCCAGCTCCCGACGCTCCGCCTGGCGCTGGAACGACCAACGCGGTAATGCCGATTGAGAAGCCATTCTATAGAACCAATCAACATCTTCCAATGATTACAAACTCCCAAGGGAAGCTTCAACTTGCTCCCCGGCTGCTCAGATCACAAGTGCCTGGTATGTCAAATGCCCAAGAAAGTTTGGGGTCTGCGGAAAATCAATTGCCTCCAAGATTCATTCGACCTCCACCATCGCCGGATCAATTGTATCCGCAACCACCCGGAGTTTCGTTTCCATTACCACCGCGGCCAAGGTTCATTGCCGACAATCCTCCAGCTAACGTTCCAGCCCCAAATCCGCAGGAGCGGGATCTTGAGTTGCGTACCAGTCTACGTGCAGCACTTACAGGTCAATCAACCGTCGGCTCCCCTCGAGATGGAACCTTGAAACCCACCGCCGCGCAACTCACCGAAGCCCGGGAAGCACTGCGCGAATCGCCCATCATTGACGGCCACAACGATGTGCCGTGGCAATATCGCAAACGCGCCGCCAACGACATGAACGCAATCAATCTGGCAGCCGATACGAGCCAGTTGAAACCGCCGATGGTCACAGACATTCCCCGGTTGCGCGCGGGTCAGGTCGGCGGCCAGTTCTGGTCCGTCTATATTCCCGCAACCATGTCCGGCTCCATCGCGGTCCGCGCGGTGCTGGAGCAAATTGACGTAGTGCATCAGATGGTGGCCCGTTGGCCGGACACCTTCGAGCTGGCGCGCACGGCGGCGGACGTCGAGCGGATTCAACGCTCCGGAAAAATCGCCTCCCTGATCGGCATGGAAGGCGGTCATTCCATTGACAATTCGCTCGCCATCCTGCGCATGACCTACGAATTGGGCGCGCGTTACATGACCTTGACGCACACC
>JAQGPB010000395.1 GCA_028293265.1 Pedosphaera sp.
TTTCCAAGAGCATCGAACGCATCGCCGACCACGCCACCAACGTCGCCGAGTAAGACGTCTATCTTTACGAAGCCCGCGACATCCGCCATAGCGGGCAAGGCGCCATTACCGCCGGCCTTGCTTGAACAGCAGGCATTGCGTTGGAAAGCACCAACCTCCAACATCCAAGCACCAGAGCAGCTCCAAATTCCAAGCTCAAAGCGGCGCTGTTCGTTTTTTGGAACTTGGTTGTTCTCTGGAGTTTGGATCTTGGTGCTTTCTTCTGCATTTGTCACGCAACCGTAACCCTCCCGCCATTGTCGCCGCCCCGCAGCCATGATAAGCAATCATTATGGCGCAAAAGATTTTAGTGGTGGACGATGAGCCGGACATCGTTGAGCTGGTGGCTTTCAATTTGAAAGCCGAAGGCTATGAAGTCATTACTGCTGCCACGGGACCGGAAGCCTTGGACCAGGCGCGCGCCATCCTGCCCGACCTCATCGTGCTCGACCTCATGCTGCCGGAATTGGATGGAGTCGCCGTATGCGAAATTCTTCACCGTCTCCCTTCCACCGCGATGATTCCCGTCATCATGCTCACCGCTTGGAAAACCAAAATCTCGCGGCTCATCGGCCTGAACAGCGGCGCTGAAGAATACATCACCAAGCCCTTCAGCCCGCGTGATCTTGTCATGCGCGTGAACCAAACTCTCCGCGCCCACGAGAAAAAGTCCGGCTGGGACAAGTCTGGGCAGTAACGGTTTCAAGAACTCCGAACATCGAACATCGAACGCCGAGCATCGAAGTGCAGAGATTCAGCGTTCGATGTTTTCGTTGCCATTTTCCGAAAGCGTTGTTACGCCCGTCCGTTTATGCGGAATAAGGGGTTGAAGTGCGGGCGGGCGTAACTTAAGGCATTGAAATTGTTGATCCGGTTCAGGCGGCCAGGTTGCGGGTTTGCAATTGGAGGATTTTGCCGGTGATGGCAGGGAGGTTGGAGAGCACGAAATCATGATGGCCGGAACCAACCCATGGGGAATGCATGAGCATGGAGGTGCAGCCCACCGCGCGGGCGGCGCGGGCGTCCTGCCATTTGTCACTGATGACGAAGGAGCGTTCCAGATCGAGATGGTATTTGAAGGCGGCTTCGGTCAGCAGGCCGGGCAACGGCTTGCGGCAGGAGCAGCCATCCCCGTCGTCATGGGGGCAGACCAGGATGTCGTCAATCGGGAAGTTCTGGCGAAGCTGGGCGTGCATGCGGTCCAGTTCGCGGCGCGACACGGTGCCGTTGGAAAGACCGGGCTGGTTGGTGGTGACAATCAGCAGGAAACCGGCGGCCTTGAGATGCTCGCAGACCGGCAGGGCGGCCGTGTTGATCTGGAACTCATCCAGCGTCCGCGGGCCGACCTGAACCTGCCGCTCAATGCGCGTCTGGTTTAGGATCCCGTCGCGTTCCAAAAAAATGGCAACTTTCATAAGTTCGAGATAGCATAAACCTCGCCTGATTTGATTCCGGTCGAAAAATAGTTTTTGACCGTGAAAATCAGGGCATTTCGGGTCTTCGGTGTCGCAAAAATGCGAGCCGGGCCTTGTCAAACTGAGCACGGCGGTCAATTATCTCCAGTGCGAGAATGTCCTGTCCCATAGCAGGGCAGCCTGTTGCGGAAAAGCTCTGGCGGACTGGCCATTTTTTAAAGCACAGTGGCATGAACTTGGGCATGCAAAGTGTTACCATTTTTGTCGGGACGGGTACGGAACCCTTCAATACAAACTGTCCACTGCCGAGGCGCGCACCTGCATTTTTTTGATCAACGGGGTCGCGCGCATCACGGCGTTCTCCTCAGTCTGACCGGGAAAGCTTCTCATGACAAACCGCACGGATGCAACCGCATCTCCGTTACGATCGCGCAACGGCATGGTGACATAGATGACCTCCTTGTCCTTGCGGTAATAATTGACCCCGCGATTAAGGACGTCGGCATCGGCCTTTTCGCCGGGCTCGCCGATTTCCTGTTCATTGTTGCTGGCGACGAGGCGGACGTCCTTTGCCTGGGGCGACTGCATAAAGACCTTCACGCCGAGCAGGCGGGGGTTCTCCTTCATTATGTCGCGCACCATCAACTGCGCGAACGGTTCGCGCGGCGTGTAGGTGATGTGCGGGTCGGCGAAATAGCTGATCGAGTCGGACTTGGTCCAAAAGGCGATCTTGCCCGCCGCGAACGTCGGGTCGGTGATCTCAGCGGTGATCGCATTCGAGTCGCCATCCAGCGCGATGTGGATTTTGGGGCCGGCGCAATGGATGGTCAATTCGTGCCAGGTGCCGCGTTCGAGCCGGATCCGGTTGCCCGCCGGATCAGAACGCTGTCCCTTGTAGATCCGGTAAAAATAAAACGTGTTCGCAATCGCGCTGGCCCGGACGTAATAATAATTCTTCTCATCTTGGATGCGAAACGCGACCCCGGCCATTTGTTCCGAGAATCCGTCGGCAATCTTGAACTTGGTCTTGAAGGTGAAATCGCCGTAGGTTTCGTCGCCCAGGATGAGCATGGGGAAATGCTCGTCAGTATGGTCCCAGGCGAGCTGGGCGACGACCGCCTTGGGGGCGGTCTGGGGGGCGCCGGGGCTGAGCGGCGGCAGGGGCAGCGGAAATTCGTCCATGATGACTTTCCAGGTGCCCGGCTTGCCTTCGCCGGCCACGGTGCTGTAGCAGCCGGCGGGCGGCTGGTTGACGGGCGTCTCGCTGAAATTCCAGGACCGTTCGGCGGCGAACAACGGTCCCGCAAAGGTCAGCGCGGCCAGCGAAAGAAAAATCCTATGCATTGGCATCGAGAGTAGCAAAAAACCGGCGGGCGACAAGGGGGGAGTGAAGTGCGGAGTGGGGAGTGCGTATGGTTGAGGGTTTTTGGTTGAGGGTTGGGAGTAGGGCAGGGAAGGGCTTGTACGCAAATTTTGACAGATTTGGTGAGAAACTCCGCGCCGTTTGAGAAGCTCCAAGCTCCAGAGAATAACCAAGCTCCAAGTGCCAATTGGAAGCATTGCGAACGCAAGTGGTTGAGGGGGAATGGCCATACAAAAGGGGAATGGGAGGGGATGGTCAGAGGAATAAGCATGGTCAGGGGAATGGGATTTCAAACGAGAATTTTTTGGTTGTTCTGGGTGGTTTTGGGCTGATTTTGGGCGGAGGCGGGCTGGCCGGCCCGGGTTGGGGGCGGGCCGGAAAGAGGAGTGGGGCGCAAATTTGGCGAGATTTGGTGAGAAACTCCGCGCCGAAGTGGTTGAGGGTTCAAAATGGTTGAGGGTTGAGAGGCAGGGCGACGGGCGGGACGCCCGCGCCAGACTCCCGCGAACCACGCGGCCTGAACCCCGCCATACTCCATTTTGAGTATTCATAAGACCCAGATTACCAGAGCGGATGCTGGAAAATGAAACCTACGGTAGGTTTGACATGTTTATTTTGTTTGATGAATCTTTGTGAAAAAAAGGCGGTTGCGGGCAATGTTTGCAGGCCATCCGTGGTTTCAAAAAAACACGGGAATTTTGGTCCCTGAAAAAAACATTTTTCCCTACACGGAAAAAGGGTCGTTTTTCTGCATTTAGGCCCCAAGTTCAAGCCGGTTGCCTGGCAAGCCGTTGCAACACAGGGAAATAATGACGGGGCGGAGAGGGAAATGGCAGGGGAATGGGTGGCAGAGGAATTAGAAAAAACGGGGCGATTGAGGCTCAGGAAAGCAATGTCAGTTAAAAATTAGAGTTTACGCCCGCCCTCCCCATGAACCTCTTCAATGCACGACGTTTTTTTAGCCGGAAGTGGTTTTGGCGGGCTGGCCAATCAGAAACGCGTGCTCCAAGTTGTGTTGGAAACAAACCAAGAAAGGAGCACGCGTTTTATGAGTCCTCACAAATT
>JAQGPB010000444.1 GCA_028293265.1 Pedosphaera sp.
CCCGCTCACCATCCAGGCGAAACTGCAGGAATTGGAGTTGGCCCAGGCCATGAACGTGGACACGGACAAACCGAAAAACTGATTTTATGTCTGACATCATATCCAATCCATTGTTGGAGTTGGTCAAGGAAAAGGGGCTGATTGACGATTTGCAGTTTGACGAGGTGCAGGCCGAACTGGGCCGCAGCGCGAAGTCGGTCATCCAGATTTTGCAGGACTTTGGCATCCTGGACTTGGATTCGATCCTTCAGATGGTGGCCGATTATCTGGGGTCCGAAGTGGTTTCGTTGCGCAACGTGGAATACACGCCTGATTTGTTGCAGACGATTCCGGGGAACACCGCCCGCATGTATCAATGCGTGCCGGTGCAGTTGAACGGGAGCAACCTGCAGGTCGCATTCGTGGACCCGTTGAGCCCGGAAAGGGCAGGGGAGCTTGGCTTTGTCATCCGCAAGGATGTGCAGATGGTGGTGGCGGATCCCGTCGAGATCACCAAGGCCATTGAGAAATATTACGGCGCGGATACGGAGAGCGTTTCGGACATGCTCAAGGACCTCGGTTCTGACGCGGACCTGGCCGCGGAGGCGGACGCGGCTGCTTCCAGCGGAAACGCGGCGATCCTCGTGGACGTCGCCAACGAGGTGCCGATCGTGCGCTTTGTGAATCTGGTTTTGTTCCAGGCGGTGCAGGACCGCGCGAGCGACATTCATTTCGAGCCGTTCGAGGATGAATTCAAGATCCGCTACCGCGTGGACGGAGCGCTTTATGAAATGGCTCCGCCGCCCAAGCACCTGGCGCTGCCGGTGGTTTCGCGCATCAAGGTCATGGCGAACCTGAACATTTCCGAGCGCCGTCTGCCGCAGGACGGACGCATCAGCCTGAACCTCGGCAACCGGAACATTGACTTGCGCGTGTCCACCTTGCCGACGCAGTTTGGCGAATCGGTCGTGTTGCGCGTGCTGGACCGTTCGGCCGTGAACTTGGAAATCGAGTCGCTCGGTTTTCCCAAGTACGTGAACGAATACGTGCTCGAAGTGATCCAGCGGCCCAACGGCATTTTCGTCGTCACCGGCCCCACCGGTTGCGGCAAGACCACCACGCTTTATTCCTGCCTGCGCCGCGTGAACACGATTGATTCCAAGCTGCTCACCGCCGAGGACCCGGTGGAGTATGACATCGAGGGCATCATGCAGGTGGCGATCAATGACTCGGTCGGCATGACGTTCGGCAAGGCGTTGCGCTCCTTCCTGCGCCAGGACCCGGACATCATCATGGTGGGTGAAATGCGCGATTTGGAGACGGCGCAGATTGCCATTCAAGCCTCGCTGACGGGTCACTTGGTCTTGAGCACCTTGCACACCAATGACGCTCCCGGCGCGGTCACCCGTCTGGTGGACATGGGCGTGGAACCGTTCCTGATTTCCTCCACGCTGATGGGCGTGCTCGGCCAGCGGCTGGTGCGGACGATTTGCAAAAAATGCCGCACTCCGTTTGAGCCGACCGAGAACCAGCTCTCGCTGCTCAACCTTTCGCTGCATGATCTGGGTGACAAGGTGTTTTACTATGGCCGGGGCTGCTCCAATTGCAATGACACCGGTTACAAAGGCCGCCGCGGCATTTATGAACTGCTCATCATGAGCGAAGCCATCCGCGGCCTGATCAACGAGCGCGCGCCCACCGTCGTGCTCCGCCAGAAGGCCATCGAATTGGGAATGATTACCTTGCGTGAGGATGGCCTTCGTAATATATTCGACGGCGATACAACCATTGAAGAGGTCGTGAAATACACCTGATTCAATATTTTTAGACTGGAGTCGTTATGCCTAAATACAGTTACGTCGCGATGGATCAGAAGGGGAAGGAAACCAAGGGCACACTTGAAGTCGCCAGCCAGAACGAGGCCATCACGCGCGTAAAGGAGATGGGCTTTTTCCCGACGAAGATTGTCGAGGTTGACAAGGAGAAGCCCGACAAAAAGGGAGGGGCCAAGGGCAACGCACCCAAAACCGCCGGCAAAGCGGGCGGCAAAAAGAAGAAGGGGATGGAGATTCAGATCAAGATCCCCGGCCTCAGCGGACGCGTCAAATCCAAGGTACTCACCACTTTTACCCGGCAGTTGGCCACGCTCGTGGACGCCGGCCTGCCGCTTTTGCGCGGCCTGCGCGTGTTGGAAAAGCAGGAGAAGAACGTCACCCTCCGCAACATCATCGGCGAACTGGCGGTTTCCATCGAAGGCGGCAGCACTTTCTCCGAGGGCCTCGCGCAGCATCCCAAGGTTTTCAACCGCCTCTTCGTAAACATGGTCAAGGCCGGCGAACTGGGCGGCGTGCTGGAAGTCGTGCTCAACCGGCTTTCGGAATTCATGGAAAAGGCCCAGAAAATCAAGGGCAAGGTCATCGCCGCCATGTTTTATCCCGTCGCGGTGCTGGTCGTGGCCGTGGTCATCATGGCCGTGCTGATGGTCTATGTCATTCCGCAGTTTGAACAGGTCTTTTCCGGCATGA
The DNA here is from genome assembly GCA_028293265.1 of Pedosphaera sp. The sequence continues at coordinate 2,505 of JAQGPB010000444.1, forward strand.
TGGACGGCGCGCAACTCCCCGCGTTCACCCGCTTCGTGCTCGGTTGTTCCCGCATGGTCAAGGACCATTTCCTTTGGACCGTGGCTGGCATCATAGTTTTTGTCGTTATTTTCATGATGGTGGTTCGCACCAAGCTGGGACGGCGCATTTTTGACCGCATCAAATTGAAGATGCCCGTGTTCGGGCCGGTCATCAGCAAGGTGGCCATCTCCCGGTTCACCCGCACGTTGGGCACGCTGGTCAGCAGCGGCGTTCCCATTCTCCAGGCGCTGACCATCGTCAAGGAAACCTCCGGCAATGTCATTGTCGGCGCGGCGGTTTCCGCGGTTCACGACAGCGTCAAGGAAGGCGAAACCATCACCGCGCCGCTTGAAGCTTCCAACGTTTGTCCCCCGATGGTCATCAGCATGGTGGACGTCGGCGAACAAACCGGCGCGCTGCCTGAAATGTTGCTGAAAATTGCGGACAACTACGATGAAGAGGTGGACAACGCCGTCGCCGCCATGACCTCGTTGCTGGAACCGATCATGATTGTTTTCCTGGCTGTGGTCGTCGGCAGCATCGTCATCGCGATGTTTTTGCCCCTGATCGCCCTGATGAACGGCATTGATGCCACTGGTCCCAAAGAGAAAGAATAACCGGGCTGGCAACCGGCAATTTGGTTGGAAACACCGAAAATGAATTGGTGCGGGGGCGAGCACTTTTTGCCGGGATAAGCGGGCGAATGTGGGCGCAGGCGGGCTTAAGCGTTGGTTGGCCTGTTTTTTAAGGGCTTTTCATCCTTTTGCCCTTCGACTTCCGCCCTTCAACCCCCGAACTGCCCTGTCAAAGAACCGGCCTCCCACTACACGCTCGAACAGTAGCACAGTTTTTTACTTATGCAAGAGGTTCAACAGGATGGTAATGTCCTAATTTGAATGGGTAGCACAGGCTACCAGCCGACCGGAACGAATGAGGCGCTGGTTGGGCAATCAAACACTCGCTTGCAAACCGGAACTCCCTCCCCTTCCGCCGGGCTGGTAGCCCGGCGGCACGGGCAGGTTGCCCGTGCCACCCAAACTGAGACACTGCCAGAATTTCCTTTCACTGGCCGTTTCAATTGGTATCGTCCAAGCTCTGAATGCGCTTTTTTTGAAAAAATGTTGATTTTTCATTTGACAAGCCAATCCGCGCCATGTAAATACATTGTAATTACATTGTGTGGGCGTTTTAAACGCAATTAACTTCATATGGAGTTTGATTGGAATAACCCGCCCTTCAATTTGGACAGTTCTTTGACGCGACAAGAGATTGAGGAATCGTTTGAAGATCCTTTTGCGGTGCGATTGTTGCCGGACACACCCCGGTTTGCGGTTCAGGCCCGGTTTTTCAACCTGGGCATGTCCGCCGACGGGACCGGAATATTCAGTGTTTATCGGACGAACGGGAAGCAGGTGCGGATCATCCACGCCCGTTCCATGGAACCTGAAGAGCGCTTTTTTTACCAGCGCAAACTGGATCGGACGCTGGCGCAATAAAAGGAATGCGTAAGTCATGAAAGAACGGTTTCAATTTCAAGCTGCGGACGGGTGCGGGGTCGGCGTTGGTCGAAGGGGTCGAGCCGGTGGCTTGACGCCAAAAGCCAGTTATGAATTCATTCGTCAGTTGGGAAGAAGTGCCCATCTTCGAGAGCGAGGTGGCCGAGGCCGATTATTGGGCCGAATACCGGCCGGACCTGCGCCTGATGGAATCCGCCGTGGCGGTGAGCAGCGAATCTTCCGAATCGGTGACCATCACCCTGCGCATAGACCCGCGGATGCTCGCGCGCATCAAGCGCCTGGCCCGCTCGCGCTACCTGAATTACCAAAGCATGATCAAACAATGGCTGAGCGAGCGCATGGAACAGGAATTGCGCGAACGATGACCTCAAACTCATGAACAAAATTTCTTCAATCCGCACTCCGCATTCCAAAGTTCGCGATTCAGAACTCCGCACTCCGCACTCCGCACTCCGCACTGGTTTCACCCTCGTCGAACTGCTTGTGGTCATTGCCATCATCGGGTTGCTGGCGGGATTGATCGCGGGCCTGGCGGGGACTGCGACCTCGAAAATGCGCCAGTCGCGGGTGGAAGCCGAGCGGGACGCGCTCATCACCGCCATCGGCCGCTACCAAAAGAACAAGGGCTTTTATCCGCCGGACAACACCAATGATACGGTCCAAACTCCCTTGTTCTATGAACTGACTGGTACCACAGTCATTTTCTCGTCGGGAAATCCGCCCGCACCTGATACTTTTCAATCACCGATCAGCCAAGAATCATTTAAAGTGCAAAATATGCTGTCTGATTTTGGGATTGGCGGTTTTATCAATTCCTCCTCAGATCCCACCGCAGTTTTCAACTTTTATGATTCTTTGAAAACCACGCAGCATGAGATAATAATAACCAACGGCCTCACTTTCACCGTCCTGGGCGTGCAGGTCGCCGGGCCGCTCGAAATGCAGCCGGCGCCCGGCAAGGGTGGCAATTACCTGATCAACCCCTGGCATTACAACTCGTCTCATCCCACGAACAATGTTGATTCGTATGATCTGTGGATGGATGTGAAGTATTCCGGCAAGACGAACCGGATCAGCAATTGGACCAAGAACCCGGTGCCGGTGAGCTACTGAACCATGCGTTTCAACCCCAGCGAACGATTATGATGCTGCCAATCAAATCATCTCCCAAGCCGGCCCGGTCGTTGCGCGTGGATTGGTCTGACCGCGCTTGGACGCCGCGCATCTCGGCTTTCATCGGCAGGTGCGCGGGCTTCAGTCCGCTTAAACGGACGACTTCTTTGACGCCGAACCATTTCAATTATGCGAGTACTGAAGTCCGCGCGCCTTATTGCAGAAACGTTCCTAACAATTTTTTCGCTCCATCCATGAAATTCAAAACCAAATCCATGAAAAACCTTTCTTCATTCCGCACTCCGCAGTCCGCGTTCCGCGCCCGGCTTGGTTTCACCCTGATTGAGTTGCTCGTCGTCATTGCCATCATTGCTGTCCTAGCCGGGCTGTTGTTGCCGGTGCTGGCCAAGGTCAAGGAGAAAGGCAAAATCACGAAGGCCAAGCTTGAGATCAAGAACATAGAAGCGGCCATCAAACAATATGAAACCACCTACAGCCGCCTGCCGATTTCTTCGCTCGCAGCC
>JAQGPB010000464.1 GCA_028293265.1 Pedosphaera sp.
GCCTTTCGCAGCCAGTTGTTGCGCGAGTGCGAGGACTACGAACGCGGGCGCCACACGCTTGATCCCAGCGCCCTCGATCACATCCTCAACGCCCTGCTCTTCGAACTCCAGCGCGGCGAAGACGAACCAGCGATGGTCGCGCGCCATCTGCGTTCGCTGCTCAAGGAAACACCCCGCTATCTGCGTGAAGCCGTCACGTTGATTGACCGCCCTGAACCCGTCTGGCGCAAAATCATGGAGCAGACCGCTGCCGGCGCCAGCTCGCTCTTTGAGGCTGTGGGCGTTTTTCTTGGCCGTGTTGAAAAACGCAGCACCGACGCCAAATTGATTGCCGCAGCGCAAAAGGCCTTTGCGCATTATCAGAAAAAAGTTTGCGCCCGCCCGCTGGCCCGCGAAGGCTCCTTCGCCGTGGGCGAAGCCATCCTCCAACGGCGCGTGCGCGACCAGCTTGGCCTCGATTACTCGCTCGGAGAAATCGAGGCACTGGCGTTGGCGGAAGTCGAACGCATTGGCGCCCTCCTCCGCGCGGCCTGCGCCAAATTTGGCAACGGCAAATCCGCCGAACAGATCATCAGCGAGAAACGGGCCGCGTGGAATCCGGGCAACGATTTGTTGGCACTATATCGCGACGAAACCAAACGCGTCGCCACCGCCTTCCGTTCAGCGCAGGCAGTCACTTTCCCCAATCACGACACCCTGGACGTCCGCCTGGTGCCCGAATTCATGCGCCATCTTTTTCCAACGGCAGCCTACTCGCAGCCCGGCGCTTTTGAGAAGGCCCAGCGCGGCATTTTCTGGGTCAACGATTTGAGCGTGACGAAAAAAACCGACAACGAGAAAGACGCTGAACGACAACAGCACTTCGGACTGGTCCTGACCTGCGCCCACGAAGCCTATCCTGGCCATCATCTCCAGTTCGTCACCGCCAATCAACATCCCCGCAAATGGCGGCGGCTCTTTGCCCACGCGGTGTTTTACGAAGGCTGGACCTTGTGGTGCGAGCAGATGATGGTGGACTTGAACATCGACCCCTCCCCCTGGCTGCAAGTCCAGCAGCTCCACGACGCGCTCTGGCGCTGCCATCGCATCCTCGTGGACTTGCGTTTGCAAACCGGCCGTTATACCTACGATCAAGCCGTCAAGCATATGCAAAAAAATCTCAGCTTCACCCGCGCCCGCGCCGAAGCCGACGTCAACTGGTACACCGCCTCCCCCACCGTCCCGATGAGCTACTGGCTCGGCCGCCTGGAAAACGAACGCCTGCGCCAGCGCCTAATGTTCGGCCGCGGCTGGAGCCTCCAGAAATTCAACGACTGGCTGCTGAGCTTCGGCACCATCCCCCAGGCGTGGATTGAGAAGTACGGGTTGGACTGAACCTTCTTTTCTGTATTCCAACGTAAAACAACTTCAAGGGGATTTCAGAATGAGGTCGTATGCATCATGCCTCCCAATCCAAAACCATACCAGCCCCCTCACTGCGCTCCTTGGCTAAAGCACGATGGCGGAGGCCAATTCGTACCGACCAAAAAGCACCGACCTTTTTCAATCTGAGTGATGGGTGTCGCGGGTCCACCTTAAGCAACTCAAATTTCGCATCCGCCAAGTCCCGAAGTTCGGGCGGCAACTGCCGATAATGAAACCAATACTCTGGCGTGGCAAAGTGTCTCAAAGCGGCTTGCACCTTCCCGCTTCAAAATGTTCGTCGGCTTGTCGGGCGAGATGATCAAGCTTGCCGGCTGCGACATCCACCTCAAGTTTCCGATCCCAGGCTTGCGCGACAAATTCCTCAAACCACTCGGCAAACGCAGCAAAATCAGACGGGGAAAGTCTTGCGACTTCGGACTCAATTTCTTGAACACTCATGTAAGCACTATATCTAAACCCTGATTACGGTGCAAGCAACTCGAAGATTTCAGGTCAAGCCTCTTTCTTCGGACTCCAAATTCTGGTTTCCATTCTTCAAACTTGGTCTATCTTTTCTCCTATGAATTTATTGCCGTTTGAAAATCTCCCTGCTTACAAGCCCAGAAGCTTCGTGCCGCCCAAGACAGATTGGGGAAATTGGGACCAGATCGCGCCGCTCTACGATCAATTGGAAACCCGCGCCGCCGATTGCAAGACCGTCGCCGACCTCGAACGCTGGCTGCTGGATTGGAGCGAACTGGGCGCCGCCATGGACCAGGACCATTCCGAGCGTTACATCGCCATGACCTGCCATACTGACAGCGCCGACGCCGAGAAAGCCTACCTGCACGTTGTCGAGCACATCCAACCGCAGCTCAAGCCGCGCGAATTCAAGCTCGCGCAAATTTTCATCGCCCACCCGCTGCGCCATCAATTGCCCAAGGCGCGCTATGAGGTGTTTGATCGCAACACCGCCTTGCAGGTGGAATTGTTCCGCCCGGAGAATGTGCCGCTGGAAACCGAGGAAGCCAAACTGAGCCAGCAGTATCAAAAGTTGAGCGGCTCACTGACAGTTCAATTTCGCGGCGAGGAAAAAACACTCGTGCAAATGGCACGTTATCTGGAAGAGCCGGACCGCGCGCTGCGTCAGGAAGCTTGGGAACTCGTGGCCAACCGGCGGTTGCAGGAGGTGGACAAAATCGAAGGCATCTTTGACGAACTGGTGAAGCTCCGTGAACAGATCGCGAAAAATGCCGGCTTCAACAATTATATTGATTACGCGTTCCGCAGCCGGCGGCGGTTTGATTACACGCCCGCAGACTGCCTCCAATTTCACGAAGCCATCGAGAACGAAATCATGCCGGTCGTGCGCGAATTGCAGGCGAAACGCCGCACCCAGCTGGCTCTCCCCGCGCTTCGGCCCTGGGATCTGGGCGTGGACCCCTTGAACCGGCCGCCGCTTCGTCCATTTGAACAGGTGGATGGCATGGTGGCCTGCACGCAACAAATTTTCAACCAGCTCGACCGCACTTTGGGCGAAGAATTCCAGCAGATGCAAGACCTGCGCCTGCTCGATCTTGCGAATCGCAAAGGCAAGGCCCCGGGCGGCTACCAATCCACGCTCACCGAGGCGCGCCTGCCGTTCATCTTCATGAATGCCGTCGGCGTGCAGCGCGACGTCGAAACCATTCTCCACGAAGCCGGCCACGCCTTTCATGCGCTCGCCAGTCGCAGTGAAGACTTGTACGCGTATCGCGATGCACCCATCGAATTTTGCGAAGTTGCCTCCATGAGTATGGAACTGCTCGGCAACGAATTCATCGAAAAATTTTATGCACCGCCCGAGGCCAAACGCGCCCGCCATGATCACCTTGAAGGCATCGTGAAAATCTTTCCCTGGATCGCGACGGTAGATGCCTTTCAACATTGGATTTACTCGCACCCAGGCCACAACCGCGCCGACCGCCGGGCCGCGTGGGAAAAGTTGATGGATCGTTTCGGCGGTGACGTAGATTGGCACGGCCACGAAAATGCGCGCGCCTATCTTTGGCACCGGCAGCTACACATTTTCATCCATCCATTCTACTACGTCGAATATGGCATCGCCCAACTCGGCGCCCTGCAGGTCTGGGCCAATTCCAAACACGACAAGTCAAAGGCGCTGAGTGATTACAAACGCGCACTGGCCCTCGGCGGTTCGCGGCCCTTGCCTGAATTGTTCTCCGCCGCCGGTTGCAGATTTGAATTCAACCAGGCCACCATGAAGCCCTTGGTCAATCTGGTGCGAACCGAGCTGTCCAAATTGAATTAGTGTCGGATTGATAGTGCAGACGTTTCTGTCTGTATGAAAGCATTTGTCACCGGCGCGACCGGCTTTGTGGGGGAGGAGATTCTCCAACAACTCCACCAGACCGGCCACGCAATTCGCATCCTCGCGCGACATCCTCAATCCGCACCGGTGCAAGAGTGTGTCTCCCGATTTGGGGCGGAAGTTCATATCGGCGACATTCTCAACCCCGCCTCGTTGCCAGCAGGCGTGCGCGGCACCGACGCAGTGATTCACCTCGTCGGCATCATCAGCGAGATCGGCAAAAACACGTTTGAAAATGTTCACACCCTTGGCACGCGGAACATGGTCGCCGCCGCGCAACAGGCCGGCGTCAAACGCTTCGTCCACATGAGCGCGCTTGGCACACGCACCAATGCCATCGCCCGCTACCACCAATCCAAATGGGCTGCTGAAGAAATCGTGCGCAACAGCGGTCTCGATTACACCATCTTCCGCCCTTCCATCATCTACGGCCCGCGCGATCTGTTCGTAAATCTTTTTGCCCGGATGGCCCGTTTCTCACCCGCGCTGCCGGTCATGGGAAGCGGCCGCTCCAAGTTGCAACCGGTTCCCGTCGCCGACGTGGCGACCTGTTTCGTCCGGGCCCTCAACGAACCCAATTCCATTGGCCAGACTTACGATATATGCGGCGGCGAAGTGCTGAGTTTCGAGGAAGTTCTGGACGCGATTCTCGAAGTCACCGGAAGAAAAAGGTGGAAGCTTCATTTGCCATTGGGCATCGCTCGGCTCCAAGCCGCCCTGTTGGAATTCATTTTCCCAAGAGTGCTCGGCAAAGCGCCGCCCCTTAACCGCGATCAACTCCTCATGCTCGACGAGGACAACGTGGGCCATCCACAGCCGGCCAACGATCTTTTCAGATTAAAGCCCATTCCGTTCAAACAAGGCATCGCGCAGTATCTGCA
>JAQGPB010000465.1 GCA_028293265.1 Pedosphaera sp.
TTGCACATCCCCGATGACTACGCCTTCATGCAAACCGAGTTGCTAGATGAATTGCGGGCGAAACTTGCGGGCCACGTTGATCTGGATCAGGGATGATAAATCCCCAACGCATTCCACCACGATTGCGGCAGCGGAATTAATATCAGCGCCAGGATTGCAAACGTCAGCCACCCGAGCCAAAACCGGCCACGCGTGATCGGCGTCAGGTCGTTGAGCGGCGGGCTGCTCCGGCCGGCGATGAAAAAAACGATGATTGCCCACATCATCAATCCCGGCCACACAAACAAGGCCAGCAGGAACAACGTCCACATGGCGACGTTGCTGATGACCCGGCCGATGCGCGTGCCAAACATCGCTCGCACCGTGTGCCCTCCGTCAAGCTGGCCGATCGGCAGCAGGTTCAACGCGGTGATGACCAACCCAAGCCACCCGGCATACGCCAGCGGGCTGAGCCGCAGGGTGCTGCCCTGCAACAACGCGGGGCCGAGCGAAATTTTTGCGAGCAGCGCAAACAGAATCGAGGAACCGGCCGATCCTCCATTCAATGGCTCGCGCGCAATCTCCATCGAACCGGGCAGCACCACCGAAGAATGCAATCCGATCAACAGCGCGGGAATCGCAATCGCCAGCCCGGCGAGCGGCCCGGCCACCGCCACGTCAAAAAGCGACCAACGATCTTCCGCCGGCGAACGCATCTTGATGAACGCGCCAAACGTGCCGAGCGCAAACGGCACGGGAATGAAATACGGCGGCGTGACATCCATGCCATGATGTCGCGCGGCAAAGAAATGGCCCAGCTCATGCACGCCGAGAATCGTCAGCAGCCCCAGCGCATAAGGCAGGCCGACGACGAAACGCCCCGGTTCCTGGAGCAAATTCACTCCCGCCTGCGCCGCGCCCGCCCAGGTAGTTGTCAGCAATGTCAGAAAGAAAAGGAGCCAGTTGACCCAGGGGCGCGAGCGTCGTTCCAGCACGGCCTTTTCGATCTGCTTGGGCATGACCAGGATGGCCGCGCCGAACTGGTCATCTTCCTGGATCAACGGAACCGCCTGACCGCCGAGGGCTTGTTTGAGCTTTTGATACGCAACCGAGGCCGGCTCAAGCAATCGGCCGCGAAAAACCTGAACGCCGGATTCCTCCACTGCCACCTTCACATCCATGACTTCGCGGATCGGTTCGGGTTGAAAGTTGAGGACATGCTCTTCCGGCTGCACTGCGGCGCGGGCCTTGCGCCCGGCCCTGCCCAACACCAGCCAGATGACCCAGAACGAAAGCAGCGCCAGCATCCAAAACCATATCACTCCCGCCAGCAAAGGACCGCCCGGCATCAGCAACAGGACCATCACCGGCAGCAACAAAGCCAGCACTATCACAAACCGCAGCCAAAAACTGGATCGTATTTTGTGCCTTAAAGTTTGCGTATTTTCGTGATCGGCCATGTTTCCGCCCTTCCAAAGCAGCTACTGAGGTTCAGAAATGTAAAGCGATCAACGCGCCCAGTTTCTTCTCTCTCTCCGCACGACGCAGGACTGGGGGAGAGGTGTGTCTTATTTTCATTCTTTGACTTTATTCTCATTGCATTTCTGAATCTCAACAATCCACTTCGTCCCTTTAAACCTATGACATCTTCCGGCGTAATCAAACCGGCGGATAGTAGGTCAATTTTCAGCCATTTTGGGTTGATCAAGCAAGACCCTCCCTTCTAATGGAGCGCGGGTCTGCGACCCGCAGCAACATCCGAAAACCCGGAAGCTTGGGATTAAATCCAACGCGTCCATGGTTGCGAAGCTGCTGCGGTTCGGAGACCCGCGCTCCGTACTGGCTGTGTCACCGCCAAATGCGCCTCACCGCCCGCCAACCGCCTCCATTGACACATCGGTGATTCCGGCTGAGAATAAAAATGCAGAAGCCTGTTCAACTAAATTCTCATCAAGGAGACCAACCGATATGAAGCCAAGAAAACAGAATCACCCGCGTTCAGCCACCCGTTCCACCTTGGACCGGGCGCAACCGGTGCTGCATCAACGCGCGAAGGAAACCCAGCGTTTCGACACCGTGACCCCCGACCTGCCGCTGGGGTTGTCCCTCGAAACCCGCCAGGAAATCATCCAGAGCCTCAATCAAATTCTCGCCGACACCATGACGTTGCGAGATCTCTATAAAAAAAGCCATTGGCAGGTGAGCGGCCCCACGTTTTATCAATTGCATCTGCTCTACGACAAACATTACGAGGAACAGGCCGGCCTGGTGGACGAACTCGCCGAACGCATCCAACTGCTCGGCGGCGTCAGCATCGCCATGTCGCATGATGTGGCCGAAACGACCAGCATTTCACGGCCGCCGCGCGGGCGTGAAGAAGTGCCGGTCCAGATTTCCCGCCTGCTCGACGCGCACGAAACCATCATCAAGGAAGTCCGCGTCGCCGCCCGCCGCGCCACCACCCTCGAGGATGATGGCAGCAACGACCTGCTCGTCAGTGACGTGCTGCGGACCAATGAACTTCAAGTCTGGTTCCTCTCGGAACACCTGGTGGAAATGCCGTTGGTAAAGGCGTGATTCGTAGTGCTAAAAAAGTACCAAGCACCAACCTCCAAGCTCCAGAGAAGCTCCAAAATTCAAAACACCAACCGGTGCGGATTGGGGCTCGATGCTTGGCTGTTCTCTGGAGCTCGGAGGTTGATGCTTGGAGCTTTTCGCCATGAAATATGGTTGCATTTTTGCCGGAAGGGTTTTGGATGGGCCCATGTTTCAATACATCGCGCATCAAGAGGAAAAGTCATGGCAACCCGGCCCTTATCCCGGCGTGCAATTGCTCGTATTGCACAAGAATGAGCAGACCGGCGGCGTAACGGTGCTGCGGAAGTTCGCGGCGGGGATGACGATTCCCGCGCATGTGCATCCCCAGGCCAATGAATCGGTTTATATTCTTTCCGGCGAATGGGAGGAAGCGGGAATCACCTATGGAGTCGGCGCCTTTTTCTTTGCGCCGCGCGGCGAACGTCACGGACCGCACTTTGCCAAAACGGAAGTCGTCAGCCTTACGCTGTTTGACGGGCCGCTGACGGTTGCGTGAGGGGAAGTTACCGCGTTACATCGTTACAAAGGTAATCGCCTTGTAACATTGTAACGATGTAACGTTTTAACGATGTGACCACGCAACGTCCAACACCATCCGTCAGTCACCCTCCAAAATCGCCACCGCCGTGGCATGCTGTTGGGTATGGCTGAGGCTGAGGAGCACAATGCGGCCGCCGCGTTGCTGCAACAGCGTCTGACCCTGTCCATGCAGGATGACAAACGGTTCGCCTGAGTCGCGACGCGCGACCTCCATGTCATGCCAGCTTAACTGCGCGCCAATGCCGGTGCCAAAGGCCTTGGAAATCGCCTCTTTCGCGGCGAAGCGCGCCGCCAGAAACGGCCCGGGAATTTTATGCGAAAGACAATAGGCGATTTCGCCGGCGTGCAGGATGCGCTTCAAAAAGCGTTCGCCAAATTTTTCGTGCGCAGCCTGGATGCGGGCCACTTCGATGATGTCTATGCCGACGCCGAGAATCATATTGGCCTTGGAATCATGGCAGGCGGAATGGCGCGGCCCCGCATCGAATCAATTTCGATAGCCTTCCATCAATTGCAACATTTCCCGCACGGCCTGGGGCAGCCCCACGCTGATGGCCCGGCTGACGATGCTGTGGCCGATGTTCAACTCGATCAGGTGTGGAACCGTATGCAGCAGCGGAAGGTTTTGATAATTCAAACCATGGCCAGCGTTGACTTTGATGCCCAGGGCATGGGCCTGCTTGGCGGCAGCGATGAGTCGTTCCAGTTCGACGTTGCGCGCCTGTTTTTGATTATAATTCTCGGCATAGGCGCCGGTGTGCAATTCGATGAACTGCGCGCCCACCCGGGCGGACGCTTCAACCTGCGGCGCGTCGGGAGTAATGAACAAACTCACCTCGATCCCGGCGTCATTCATCTTTTGGCGGGTTTCCGTCAGAGCTGCAAGGTTGCCCGCAACATCGAGTCCGCCTTCCGTGGTAACCTCCTGTCGCCGCTCAGGCACGAGACAGACAATCTCAGGCTTTAATCTCAAGGCGATGCCGACGATTTCGGGCGTGTTGCCCATTTCGAAATTGAGCCGGGTCTTGATGGTTTCGCGCAATTTCCAGACATCGCGGTCCTGGATGTGTCGGCGGTCTTCGCGGAGATGCGCGGTGATGCCATGCGCGCCGGCAGTCTCGCAGAGCAACGCGGCGGCAACCGGATCGGGCTCGCCGTGATTGCTCCCGCGGTACCGCGCTTCGCGCAGCGTGGCGACGTGGTCTATGTTTACCCCAAGTTTCAACATGGAATATTTACCGTGAACCCGTCGGTTTCAAAGCTCTGGACATCAAGCCTCGCGGATAACGGGCATGCAGCGGGAACTCCGGTGAATCCACCCAGTACTCAAGCGCGGTCATTTCCAAACCGGTGAGCCCGATCGGAGCATTGCGCACGAGCGTCAGTTCATCGGGCGCGGTTAAAGTGACTTCGGTAAAGCAATTGCCGAGCTTGGACTTCGCCGCCTGGAGCCATTTGAACCCGGCCGCCTCGGCGGGCGGCAACTGCATGGCGGAGGTGATCAAATAAATCTGGCTGAGCGATCCCCATTGGGGAAGACGCTCCTCATTATTTTCCCAGCCATAATAAACCAGGTTCGGTTTCGATTGTATTTCGTGCAGCAACGCAGGGGGAAAAGGTGCCGAATTGGTCCGTTTTACTGTGGGAAAAAGACCGCCCAGCAAGAAATCGCCCGCCGGTTCACGAATGGGCCGCAGGTACGGGCCTATGAACGGCATGTTCACCACATAGAGCTGGTTATTGGTCCAGATGACCTCGCTGGCGATCGCGCGGTTGGTCAGCGTGGAATTGAGGACGGGCACGAGCCGGGGAGCGATTTGCGCCAGATAATTGGTCGCGCCCGAAACCGGAGCGGCCACGCAAGTCTCGAACGGCACTTTGGCCATGGACCAAATCGTGAGTTGATTGGGCACCGATGACGGCTGGCATTTCCTCACAATATCAAACTGGCTCAGCCACGGGCCAATGCCGCGAACCGCCGTGAAACTTGAAGGCGAATTCTGAATGAGCTTGGTAGGAATGCTCCAAGGTTCAAGCTTCAATCCCAGCGGCTCGGGAAATTGCATCGTCAACTTTGGCCGCAGATAATTCTTCTCCGTCTGCACGGTCAGGTGCATCTTGGGCAGCTTGGCCGGAAGCGGCGCAGGCAGGGTGAACGGGTGATATTTCATGAAAGTCGGCCAATCCATCATCGCATCCAGCCAGTCTCCCTTGAAGGTCTCGACCGGTCGTTTTGTCTCCTTGATCCGCTGCAAAAAACCGGGCTGCAACCGAAGCTCATTCTCGCCCCAGCCGAAAAGCACCCAGTCGCCCGCGCGCAAACAGCGGATGACATTCGGGTCATGATGCTTCCGCAATTCCCAGCCGGTGAAACCATCGCCCTTGATTTCCTTGACCGGAATGCCCGTCCACGAGGCCAGCACCATCGCTAAATTGTCATGCCACGCTTTGGCGCGGTCATTGCTCAGATGCACGGCGAGCATCAATTCCGGCACCGCGTTCGATGGCCCGCGCATTTCCATGTAGGATTCCTCGCGCAACAAATCGTCCAGCAACGGATGAATCAGCCGCGAATAATCGTTGGTGTTGCCATTGGCCAGTTTCTGTTGAAACAAGCGAAACGGCGTCGTCGCCAGCTTCTGCAAAGTTTTTTCGCGCAACTCCGCCGTCGGGGGCAGCGCGCCAATTTCATTCAGCTTCGCGGCATACGGATCGGCGGCCAACCGCGCGGTTCCGGCGAAATGCAGCCGTCCAATCAAGTCCCCATCGGTCCGGGCCAGCACCTCATCCGTCGCGGCGTTCGCGATTCCCAAACTCACACCCAGAGCGACAATGCCGCTCATTAACATCAAACGATTACGCATAAGAGTCGAATTTTCTGCCAGAAACGAAGCCTTTTGGCAATTTCAATTCCAATAAAAAGTTGCACCCCACCGCCCAACCTTGCTTTGATGCCGTGTGCTCAGGCTGCGTTCATTCATTATTTATTGGCTGCCGGTGGCGGTTTGGATGTCATTGATATTCACCGCATCGGGCGATTCCGGCTCGTTCAAACGCTCTTCGCGCATCATCGGCCCCGTCCTCCATTGGCTGTTACCGAACGTCTCCCCCGAAACCGAAGACCTCGTCATTACCGCCGTGCGCAAGTGCGCCCATCTGACCGAATACGCCATCCTCGCCTTCCTGGTTTGGCGCGCGCAACGCAAACCGCGCTGGAGCGACGCACGCCCCTGGCTTTGGTCGCAAGCCGGCGCGGCTCTGTGGGTGGCGATGTTTTACGCCGCCACCGATGAATTTCATCAAACCTTCGTGCCCACGCGTGAAGGCTGTGTGCGCGACGTCATGATTGACAGTTCCGGCGCATTGGCCGGTTTGTTCGCGCTTTGGCTGCTCGGACGCCTCCTCAAACGCTGGTGAACCATGAAACGCCCGCTCATCGCCGTGGCGTTGCTTTATGTGGGCGGGATTCTGCTGGCGGGATTGCCGATGCCTTTGGTCCCGCTGTTCGTGTCGGCATTTGTCCTCGCATTTTTATTTTTCGTTTGGACAGCGGCGAGGCGGATTTTGCTCTGTGCGTTGATCGTCCTGACCGGCTGGATCAATCTCGCCCAACGCACCACCGTACTTTCGCCAAATGATTTGCGAACCATCCTCCCCCACCCCGAGGAAATCCTCACCATCCGGGGCAAGCTGAGCGAGACGCCTTATCACCGCGTCCACGAAGCCAAGGACAAGGAAGTCTGGAGTTCCATGGTGCGAATCGAAACGACCGCAATTCGCCTTGGCGAAGGCGAATGGCAGCCCGCCGACGGAAAAATCATCGCCAGCACAAAAGAATTCCTGCCTGAAACATTTTTCGCCGGGCAAATCGTCGAGGTCAACGGCGTGCTTCACCAAGTGCGCCGCCCCGTGACGGAAGGCTTGTTCGACTATCGCGCCTTTCTCGCCCACCAAGGCATCTATCATCAACTCGACGTAAAATGGGTCGCCGACTGGCGCATCGTTTCCACGCCATCGCAACCGCCTCTCTCGGACCAATTCTGCAACTGGGCCAGAAAAACAATTGCGTTGGGCTTGCCAGTCGAAGATGAATCGCTGCGGCTCGAATGGGCGCTCACCCTCGGCTGGAAAGCCGCCCTGACCGAAGAGGTTTCCGAGCCGTTCATCAAGGCGGCGACCTATCATATATTCGCAGTAGATGGGCTGCGCATCGCGATTGTCTCCGGAATTCTCGTCGCGCTGTTTCGCGTGCTGGGAATTCCGCGCGCCTGGTGCGGACTCCTCGCCGTCCCGTTCATCGGGTTCTACGCCGCTATGACCGGCTGGCCCGCCTCGGCGATTCGCGCCATCGTGATGATCACCGTCGTCTTCGGCGGCTGGGCTTTGAAACGCCCCAGCGACTTCCTCAACTCGCTCTTCATGGCCGCGCTCATCATTCTCGTCTGGGAACCGCGCCAACTTTTTCAAGCCGGATTTCAACTTTCGTTCTTCGTCGTCCTCTGCATCATCCTGATTCTTCCCGCCTTCAAGCGCCTGGAAAACTTTCTGCTCCAGACCGACCCGCTCATTCCAGAAATCTTGCTCACCGGCTGGCAAAAAACCTGGCGCGAAGCGGCCCGCTGGCTCATTGGATTGTTCTTCACTTCCGTTGCGGCGTGGCTCGGTTCGATTCCCCTCGTCGTCTGGTATTTTCATCTGGTAACACCCGTCAGCGGACCCGCGAATGTCCTTGCCGTGCCCTTATGCGCGTTGGTGCTGATCTGCAATCTCTCTGCCATGCTGTTTGCATGGGTCCCGTTCATTACCGTGCTGTTCAACCACGCCGGCTGGTTCCTGATGGAATGCATCCGCGCCACCAGCCACTGGTCCGCGAACTGGCCCGGCGCCTATTTTTACGCGCCGATGCCCGGATTTTTCACCATCGCCCTCTACTATCTCATCCTGCTCACGGCGCTGACCGGCTGGTTGTTCAAGGGCAAGAGCCGTCATTGGAAAATTGGCAGCGTCGTTTGCCTCACGGTCCTCTGGTGTGGACTTTGGCTGCGCGAGCGTCCTTCAGCGTCGTTCACGATTTTGCCTTTGAACGGCGGACACGCCATCTATTTTCAATCGCCCAATGGCGGAAGCGATTGGCTCATTGACTGCGGCAGTGAATCGGCCGTGGCCGGCGTGATGAAACCTTTTCTCCAGGCGCAAGGTGTGAACCGCCTCGACAACCTGCTGCTCACACATGGCGAAATCAATTACTCCGGCGGCGCGCCGCTCATCACGCAACTGTTTCGCCCCCGCAACCTCTACACCAGCGCCATCCATTTCCGCTCGCCCGGCTATCGTGAATTCGCCGCCGATGCGAAAGACCAGCCCGCCTGGCGAGCGCCCCTCCAAGCCGGCGACCACCTCGGCCCGTGGACGATTCTCTATCCTCCATCCAATACCAAATTCGCAAAGGCAAACGACAACCCCCTCGCCCTGCTCGGTGAAATCCACGGCATCCGCATCCTCCTCCTCTCCGACCTCAGCCACCTCGGCCAAAACGCCCTGCTCAATGCCACCGCCGCCAGCAACAACACCAACAACCTCCACGCCGACATCGTCATCGCCGGCCCGCCCGGCGACAGCGAGCCTCTGAACGAAGCCCTCCTCGACGCCATCCAACCCCGCGTCATCATCATCGCCGACTCCCAGCAACCCGCCAACAAACGCGCCAGCGCAAAATTGAAAGACCGCCTCGCCCTACGCAACCTCCAGGTGTGCTACACCAGCGCCTCCGACGCCGTAACGTTCACTATCCGCACCGACCATTGGGAATTGCGCTCGATGGATGGAATGAGAATTTCAAACACTCCATGAAAGTAGGCGCTTACTGGCTCAACCGATAAAACATCTGCGCCCCGGAAATGTTATTGGTCACGGTGCTCTGCCCATTAACTACCACAGGCGGCGGGGAAACAGTGCTCCAAACCACCGGTGGAACCAAGCTTGTCGTGCATTGCAAAGTGATCCCCGTGTAATCAAAGCCAGCTACATTGGTTGGCCAAGTTAAAATGGCATTCGGGCCGGACATGCTCATATTCAGTTGCGGCGCAAGTGAAAGAGCGAACATTGTGCCGTCGCCCGTTCCGTTGGTATAATTGCCGTTGTCGGTCGTGCCATATAATGTGTTTCCAGATAGAATTACTCCCGCCCACGGTGCAGCGCCGTCAAAGCCACCCGTAAAGGTATACAGGATTGTAAAATCCGTGCCATTTGTATTGACCGCGAAAACCGTACCACAGCCCAAACCTCCAGCCACCAGTGTCGTCCCGTAGAGGGTGCTGCCAGACAAAAATAATCCCGCAAGCGGAGCACGCCCGTCACTGTTGGTGTAGTAAGGATTGTCGGTGAAACTATGGAGAATCGTATAGTATGCCCCATCGATGCTGACGGCAAAAACACTGCCATTTCCCGAACTGCCTCCATTCTCGGCAGTCCCATACAAGGTGCCGGCTGATAAAATCAAACTGCCACGAGGGATGGCACCATCGCCATTTCCTCCAAAATTATGCAGGTTTGTAAAATGCGTACCGTCGGTGTGGATACTAAAGACCGTCCCGCCCCCCATGATCCCGCCCTCCTCCGTCGCGCCATAAAGCGTATTGGTTCCCTGCATCAGTTCACCTCCTGCACCGCCGGATAAAACCAGGCGACCAACAGGATGTGATCCATCATTGTTGGTGGGATAAGAACCTGAAGTTGCGGTAAAGTTGTATAAGTTTGTAAATCCACTGCCGTCTAAGTTAATGGAGAAAATCGTGCCGTTGTTCATGATGCCGCCCCCATGCGTTACCCCATATAGGGTATTGCCCTGCAAAATCATTCCAAGGGGATAAGCTCCGCCGGAAATCGCATAGGGATTATTTGATGTAAACGAATGCAAAGTTGTAAAGCCTGAGCCATCGGTATTGAGCTTAAATACCCCACCGCTGCCCGACGCTCCGCCGACGTATGCCGTGCCGTATAAAACGCCGCCTGACAAAACCAAACCGGCGTAAGGTTCAGCTCCGTCACCGTTCGGATCATATGACGCGGAAAAACTGTGCAGATTCGAATAAGTCGTCCCATCCGTGTTGGCGGCGAAGACCGTGCCACCGGATCCAAAGCTGCCACCGTAAGTGGTAACTCCGTAAATTCTGTTACTGGATATGATTAACGCCCCCTGCGGATTATACCCGCCATTATCAAATTTATGCAACGTCTGAAATGTTTGGGCAGCAGCAGTTTCAGCCATCAATAGGCCCAGTGTGGTGATGAATGCAAGGAGTGGTAATGTCTTTCTAATATTGGTTTTCACAAGTTGATTTTATTGGTCCGATTGCTTTGAGCGTTGGTTCGGCCTTCTCCTTTGAGACTGTTCCGCCCCAGCCGCTCCGGCAGCAAATTTTGAGCCAAAAGAGCAAGCGCAGAGTCCTACGGAGATTGGCCCCCGAAAAAGCGCATGACCGCGAGGCAGGGTCCAGAATCACAGCCCGCCCGTGCCAGAAAACAGGACAGTGTCCCGATGCAAAAAGGTTCGGATTGGATCAGTGAATGTCATAATGGTATTTTTGTTCCACACTTACCCACGTTGAAAAAGCGCCAGAGGACTGGCGCACTCCAAGACGCTTGCGCGACCAAAAGGCCCGCTCGAACTTCCGCCAGGTCTTGGACTGCGGCAGTCCCCTGCCGCTTTGACCGAGGGCGTTTCCATCCAGTGCCAAACAGCGGTTTAAGCGGGTAGCCAAAATAAATGCAACAGTTGGGAACTGTGCCCGTCCGGGAGCGGTGGCTGCAACCAAGAGGATCAAACCTGCCAAACGCGCGGCAACGCCCTCCCCGTCTTCGGGGATAGAATTCCCCGAACGCAGTATTCGCACATTGAACCCCTGAACCATCCCGATCTCCGCCAGGTTTTGGAGTGCGGTGGCAAGCGCAGCGCGACACCGCTTTCGGAAGCCGGACGGGACAAAAATTCTACAGGAGGTAACTGTTTGTCTCTTTTGTTTTGCGCACTTCCCTAATTCAGAAAAACGACCCTTTTTCCGTGTAGGGAAAAAAGTTTTTTTCAGGGGTCAAAAACTTCGTGTTTTTCTGAAAGCACGGATGGCCCGTAAACATTGCCCGCAACCGCCTTTTTTTCACAAAGATTCATCAAAGAAAATAAACGTGTCAAACCTACCGTAGGTTTCATTTTCCAGGATCCCCTCTGGTAAGCTGGCTCAATGAATACTCAAAATAGAGTATGGCAGGGTTCAAGCCGCGTCGCTCGCGGGTCGGCAGCGCCGGGCGTCCCGCCCGTCGCCCGGCCCTCAACCCTCAACGATCAACCCTCAACCACATCGGGGCGGAGTTTCTCGCTAAATCAGCCCCAATCTCACCCTCAACCAACAACCCTCAACCATTTGGCCCAGCCAGCCCCATTCCGCCAATTGGAACTTGGAGCTTGGTTATTCTCTGGAGCTTGGAGCTTGGACGCTTGGAGCTTCTCAAACGGCGCGGAGTTTCTCACCAAATC
>JAQGPB010000472.1 GCA_028293265.1 Pedosphaera sp.
CCTCTGCGCCTTCACCGCACGACATGCCTTTATAGCAGCCGATGATGGCTATGATCCCGCCGAAGATGAACGCCTTGATAACGCCGATGACCACATCCACGCCCCCCGTGAATTTCACCATATTGTAATAGGTGTACGCCGGATCAAGCCCCCAATAATAAACCCCAACAATGTAGCCCGAAAGAATTCCGATGGTAATAGATTCCACCGTCAACAAGGGCAGCGTCAGCAGCGAGGCCAGCAGGCGTGGGACGACCAGATAATCCACCGGATGGGTCGCCAGCGTGCGCAGGGCGTCAATCTGCTCCGTCACCTTCATCGTGCCCAGTTCCGCCGCGATCGCGGCGCCTACCCGCCCGGCGACCATCAGCGCGGTCAACACCGGACCCAGTTCGCTGCACATGGAGACACTCACCACCGCCAGCGTGGCCGTATCCATCTTCACCTTGTGGAATTGCAAATATGTTTGCGTACATAGCACCATGCCCGTGAACGCGCCGGTCACCAGCACCACTGACTGGGATTTCACCCCGATAAAATAAAACTGGAAAAGAAAATCCCGAAACGCGACCCGTAACGTCAGCAGGGACTGGAGCGATTCCTTCGCCAGCAGGGCGATGCTTCCCAACCCCTGCAACCACTCGGCCACGAACTTGTTCCCCAAAATATTCATCGGACGGATGATTTAACAGAAGGGCAGGGCGCTGGCCAGTCTTATGAACAAAAAACGCCAATCGTTGCCGATTGGCGTTTGCTTGCTGTCAATGATGGGTCAGCTTGAAAGCGCCCCCTGCGCTGCGGCAGTCTGGATGAACACGAGCTTGTCGTTCTCCATCGTCACCTGGACGGGATCGTTCTCGTGAACGTTCCCTTTCAGGATTTCTTCCGCGAGCGGATCTTCCAGGAATCGCTCCACGGAACGCCGCATCGGCCGGGCGCCGTAGTTCGGGTCGTAACCCTTTTGCACCAAAAATTCCTTTGCCTTCTCATCCAGCGTAAGATGGATGTTCTTGTTCTTCAGCCGTCCCATGACCTTGCCGATTTCGATGTCAAGAATCTCGACCAAGTCGGGCTTGGTCAGCGAGCGGAACACGATCACGTCGTCCAGCCGGTTCAGGAATTCAGGCCGGAAAGTGCGTTTGGCTTCATCCATGATTTTCTCGCGCATCTTCTCGTAGCTGCTCTCGTCTGAAATCGGCGAGAAGCCCATCGAGGACTGCTTCTTGATGGTTTCCGAACCGACGTTCGAGGTCATCAAGATGATGGTGTTGCGAAAATTCACCACGCGCCCGACGTTGTCGGTCAGCTTGCCTTCCTCCAAAATCTGCAACAGCATGTTCCAGACATCGGGGTGGGCCTTTTCGATTTCATCGAACAACACCACGGAATATGGCTTGCGACGGACCGCTTCGGTGAGCTGGCCGCCTTCCTCGTAACCGACATATCCCGGCGGCGAACCAACCAGCCGCGATACGTTGAATTTCTCCATGTATTCGCTCATGTCCAGTTGGATGAGCGATTTGCTGTCGCCAAACATCTGTTCCGCGAGCGTCTTCGCCAGCAGCGTCTTGCCGACGCCGGTCGGTCCCAGCAGGGCAAAGGTGCCGATGGGCCGCTTCGGATCTTTCAGGTCGGCGCGCGAACGGCGCAACGCCTTGGAAATGGCCGACACCGCCTCGCGCTGGCCGATGACCACATGGGTCATCTGCTCCTCGACTGCCAGCAACCGCTGCGCTTCGCCCTGTTCCATCCGCTTCAACGGAATGCCCGTCCACTTCGCAACGACGTGCAAAATGTCCTCTTCGTCCACCTTGACGCGCTTCTCCTCGCGGTTCGTGCGCCACGCGGTCAAGACCGACTCCAGCTTCTCCTTCGCATGCTTCTCCTTGTCGCGCATGGAGGCCGCGCCTTCAAAATCCTGTTCCTTGATTGCCTTTTCTTTCTTGGTCTTGATCTCTTCGATCTCCGCCTCGATGTCCTTCACCTCGGGCGGCCGCGTCATCGTGCCGATGCGCGCGCGCGAACCGGCTTCGTCCATCAGGTCAATCGCCTTGTCCGGCAAAAACCGGTCGGGAATATAACGGTCGGAAAGTTTCACCGCCGCTTCAATTGCCGGGTCGGTGAATTCCGCCTTGTGATGGTCTTCATATTTTCCGCGCAAGCCTTTCAAGATCAGAATCGCCTCTTCGATGGACGGGGCCTCAACCTTGACGCTTTGGAAACGTCGTTCCAACGCCGCGTCCTTCTCGATGTATTTGCGATACTCGTTCAGCGTGGTCGCGCCGATGCATTGCATTTCGCCGCGGCTCAAGGCCGGCTTGATGATGTTCGAAGCGTACATTGTCCCTTCCGCCGAGCCCGCGCCCACGATAGTGTGCAGCTCATCAATGAAAAGGATGATGTTCTTGGCGCGGCGGATTTCGTCCATGACCGCCTTGATGCGCTCTTCAAATTGACCGCGATATTTGGTGCCCGCGACCATCAAGGCCAGGTCGAGCGTGATGACCCGTTTCTCGCGCAGCAATTCCGGCACGTTGCCCTGTGCAATTTCCTGCGCCAACCCTTCAACGATGGCCGTCTTGCCCACGCCTGCTTCACCGAGCAGCACCGGGTTGTTTTTGGTGCGCCGGCAAAGTATCTGGATCACCCGTTCAATCTCGTTCTTGCGGCCGATGACCGGGTCCATTTCGCCCTTGCGCGCAATCTCTGTCAGGTCGCGCCCGAATGCCTTCAATGCGGGAGTCTTGACTTCACCCTTCTTCTCCGGCGGCGCGGGCCGTTCCGGGTTTTCGCCCGGCGGTTGCTGCTCTTCCGAAGCCGAAAAGTTCGGGTCAAGTTCCTTCAAAATTTCCTGCCGCGTCTGCTCTATATCTATATCCAAATTCTTGAGCACGCGCGCCGCGACGCCGTCACCTTCCCGCAGCAAGCCCAGCAATATATGCTCGGTGCCCACATAAGTATGGTTCAGGTTCTTGGCTTCCTTGGCGGCCAGCGCGAGGACCTTCTTCACGCGGGGCGTATAGGGAATATTGCCGATCATTTTTTGATCGGGGCCGGTGCCGACTTGCTTCTCGACTTCCATCCGGACGGTCTCCAAGTCCAAGCCAAGTTTTTGCAGCACATTGACGGCAACACCCTGTCCCAATTTGATCAGGCCGAGCAAAAGGTGCTCGGTGCCGACAAAGTTATGGTTGAAACGGTCAGCTTCCTTACGGGCCAGCGCCAGAACCTGTTGAGCGCGTGGCGTAAAATTATTCATTGATGATTCTTCGCTCATATTTAAAAAATGCTATTGTTTCTCAGGTTTGTCCACTTTGGTCCCTTCTGAGCCGGTTGCCCGGGCTATGGGCCGGCTTACATTCCGCAAATGTTCCCTTACCATGTCTGCTCGCAGCAAATCCCGTTCCTCCGCCGAAAGTTTCTCAGAATGCTGTTTCTGCAAATGCGCCGGCTGCGTCAGAATGAACAGTTCATCCGTCAGCGACCGTTCTCCGCCCGGAAACAGCCCCAAATCCATCCCCAACCGCATCAACGACAGGAGATTCATCGTCTCTTTCGAGGAAATACTGTGGGCATTGGCGAGGATGCCGTAGGCGCGACCTATATGATTATACACCATCTTCGGCTTCTTTTCCAGCAACGTGGCCCGTGCATTTTCCTCATGTTCTATGATTTGCGAAAGCACCTTGTCCAACCGCTCGACAATCGCTGTTTCGGTCTCGCCCAGCGTCATCTGATTGGACACTTGAAATACGTTGCCCAACGCCTCGGTCCCTTCACCGTAAAGCCCGCGCACCGCCAGCCCCAATTTGTTCACCGATTGGATGATTGGGTTGATCTGCTCCGCCAAAACCAGTCCCGGCAGATGCAACATCGCGCTGACCCGGATGCCCGTTCCCAGATTGGTGGGGCAGGCGGTCAAATATCCCAAGTCCGTGCTGAAAGCATATTCCAGCTTCCGTTCCAGTGCCGAATCCGCCAGGTCAATCGCCAGCCACGCCTGCTTCAATTGCAAACCGGGCCGCAACGCCTGCATCCGCAGATGATCCTCTTCATTGATCATCACGCACAATGTTTCCTCGCGGTTCAACACCAGTCCGCTGCCGGCGCTCTTCGCCTGATGCTCGCGGCTGATAAGGTGCCGCTCCACCAATATCAACTTGTCCAGCGCGGAAAGATTGTCCATGGACTCCGAAAACGCACCCTTCATCTCCGGCAAGGTTTCGATGGCCGGACGAATCATTTCCAAGATGCGCACCCGTTCGGGCTTCTTCGCCCAGCCCGGAAATGCCGCGTCCTTGATGTTCCGCGCCAGCCGCACGCGGCTGGACATCACAATCCGGTCGTGCGGGCCTTTGCGCCGCGCGCTCTCTGCGGGTGGAATTAAAAATTCGTGCAAATTCATGACTCTCGTCCGGTCGCCGCCACATTGCCCGATTTGTTGGTCATCTGCCGGATTTCGTCCCGTAACAATGCCGCCTGTTCAAAATTCTCATCCTCGACCGCCTTCGAGAGCTTTTTCTGCAAAGTCTTCATCCGCTCGGCCAAGTCCCGGCTTTGCTGCAAGGCCGTCGGAACCTTGCCCACATGGCGGGTCCCCTTGTGCATGGTCTTGAGCAGGCCTTCGAGGCCCTCGGCAAAAGTGGCATAACAATCCGCGCAACCCAAGCGGCCCGCTTTCTTGAAATCAGCCTGGGTGAAACCGCACTTGGGGCATTTCAAGTCCGCCCCGCCGGAAGCCTGCTCCAGTTCCTGCGACGCGCCCAGCCCCAGCAACAAATCCGCCAGCGAAAATCCCGCCGGATCATTCACACCCTTGTGCTTGGCGCATTCCTCGCAGAGGTCCACTTTTTGCACCTTGTCTCCGACGATTTGCGTCAAAAACACCGTGGCTTCCTTCTCTTTGCACATGCAACACAACATAATCTTAATCGTATATCGGCTCACCCGAGCTATTAGTCAAGACATGGTACGACGATACCAGGCTTTTGGTCACCGGCCCCGGTTTTCCCGTGCCGATGATTCGCCCGTCAATTTTCACCACTGGAATCAGTTCCGCACCGGTCCCGGTCAAAAAACATTCATCAGCGTTAAACAAATCATAACGCGTAAGGTTCGGTTCCGCCACTGTCAGGCCCGCTTTTTTGCCCAGTTCCATCACCGTCTCCCGCGTAATGCCATACAGCGCCCCCGCCGACAGCGGTGGCGTGGACAACTGCCCCCGCTTCACGATGAAGATATTGTCCCCCGTGCATTCCGACACAAACCCCTCCGAGTTCAGCATCACCGCCTCCTCGCAGCCGCCGTTGATCGCCTCGATCTTCGCCATGATGTTGTTCAGGTAATTGAGCGACTTGATCGCCGGGTTCAGCGCACTGTGCAGATTCCGCGTCGTCGGCACCGTGATGATGTCCAGCCCCCGGCGGTACATCTCCTCCGGGTAAAGCTGAATCTTGTCCGCAATGACGATTACTGACGGTCTTTTGCAGCTATGCGGATTCAACCCCAGCGACCCCACCCCCCGCGTGACCAGCAGCCGGACGTAGCCATCGTGGATTTTATTCTGGCGGCACGTATCCACCACCGCCTTCATCATCGCCGCATGAGAAATCGGGATATTCAGCAAAATCGCCTTCGCCGAGCAAAATAGCCGGTCAATATGCTCCTTCAGCTTGAAGACCCGGCCATTATACGCGCGAATCCCCTCGAAAATCCCGTCCCCATAAAGCAGGCCATGATCGAACACCGAGATCTTGGCATCCCGTTCACCCAGATATTTGCCGTCAATGTATATTTTCATGCGTAAAACAACCCCAAGCTAAGCAAACCTCCCCATAAGCGCAACTAAGAATCAGCCATGGATGACTGATCATTGTGGGAGCCGACGGAAGCAGGTTTTGACCCTAAATAGGCGCAATCAAAGCGTTCATGGCAGTACACATGACCCAGTGTGCGCCAATTTCGCTGCGGCGTCGGAAGCAATGAACGGTACCCTGCGACTAAGCCTTCTCGCTAATTTCTGCCAATCGTTTGCGCAACTTGGCCGTATACACGAGTAATAATAGCAGTATGAGGACAACAAACTTAAATGGTGAATCTCCCCAGCCTGATTGAATGACGACCAATCTGCCATCGACGCGGGGCGTGGATGTGCCGCTCCAGCCAATAAGCAGAAATAGAATGAACAGGAGCGGTAAAATCTGGTATGGCACTTTCGGCAACGCCGCTGGTAGCCCAAATCGGATTGAAAGCCGCTTAACGTCCCCTCCGAATGACCGGGCGGACGAAATGGCGACAATCGCCAGAATGACCGAAACGAGTGTGGCACCGTCAATTTGGATGCGCGAAGTCGAACCCCCGTCGGCTGTCAGTTGACGCATCTCTCGCGAGTAGCTGAAAAGCGAAAGCACGAGCAGCAAAAGTGCGGCCGCTGTCTTCAGAAATGTTCTTTGATTCATAGGCAAGTCCTCAGTAGTCTCAAATCAAAATGCAAACTTGTGTTCGCTCATTATAACGAATTAGCCCTTAACAAACGATACGTGAATTGTGGCGACACGCATTTTTCCCTCATGCCCATGCGGCAACGTCAAGATTATCAAGCCACTCGCTGAATCAAAACTTCCATTGAAAACCGGCCTTGCAAAAAATGGTCTGGCTCAAGTCCAATTGGGCGTCATGACCCGCGGCGCTTTGATGGAAGTCTCCAAGGTATTGAAATTCCGCCCCAACAAACACCGAGGCTGAGCGCCAGAAACGATAGGCCAGTTCGGCTTCCGCATAGGCACCCACCAGACAATCGGTGTCATGACTGCTGCCGGAGGCCGCGACCGTTCCGGCGGGTGTGGTCGTCGTTTCCGCAAAGGAAAACTTGCTGGCCACCAATCCCAACGCCAGGCCGCCGCCCACCTGCAGCGAAAGTCGATTCGACAGGCGGAAATCGGCGCTCGGTCCCAGATGAAAGTCAAAAAGGTTCGCGTCAATGCCACGGCTGCCAATGATCGAGGCTCCGCCGGGCGTCACCGTTGCGGTGCGCGTTGGGGTGCTCCCAATGACCGGCCCGGGGCCGTTGAAACTGCCATTGTAAGGCGCCATCGGCACCTGAATTCCGCCCAAGGCGTAGGCGTCGGTGATCTGGGTAAAATTGGCGGTTTGAGGCTGGTTGTCGCTCAAATTGATCCGGGAATATCCAAAGGAAGCCTTGACTCCCCAACTGCCCCAGTCGGCATGTACGACATCGCGCAAATAACTCAGCTCAAATCCGAGGCTCGGATCATCGGCGCGAGATGAGGTTGCGCCGTCAACCGCACTGGCATGAAACAACAGCGTGTCGTTTCCAGGAGCCTGGGCGGCATTCTTGTAACCCCAGTTCCAAGTCAAGCCGCCCTGATTGCCGCTCACATCGGTATTGACGAAACCGTCGGTGTAAGCGCGGTTCACGGCACCGCCGGCTGCGGGAGACGCTGGTGCCGCCATCGCGCCCTGGTTCAGGAACTTGGCCCGGATGTTAAAACCCATCCGGGCGTCCATGCCGAAATGGTTCCAATCCGAGTCCCCGTCGTTCTGGGCCCGGAGGGCGAAGGGTGCGGCGCTCACGGCTGTGGCCACCGCAAGAAATTTGATTAGAGATGCTTGCATGATGATGCGGAGCTAAGGGTTTAGGGTAGATTTGTGGAAGTGCCGCCAATTTGCAGTACCTGATAAAACCGTTGACCCACGTTGCCGGGTGGGCTGGCGGTCTTGGGTGGTCCCGCGTCTTTCCCTTGCACTTTAGTGCCCGCCGCAACAATCGGTGGCACGGCGGTCTGACACGACCCCGCCAGCATGTTGCTGCTATATTGGATTACGTAAGTCTTGCCGGGAATGCTGGCAAACTCGATCAATAGCTGTCCTTTGTGCAGGACCGGCATTTGATCCAATTGCAGAACCGTACCCGGCGGACTCGTGGGCGTGGTGGCCTCCACCGCGGTGGCGGTGAAGTTGGTCGAAACAAAACTCGTCCGGGTGATGTCATAATATTCAAGCGCGAAATTCACCGTGCCACCGGCCACGACCGAAAGATCGTATTCCACATAAGGGACGCCATTCGCGGAACCGCTTGCGTTATACAGCGTCACTTTCGCGGGCAGTCCAAGGATTGACACACGCACTCCAGTCGCGGTGTTCGTGCTCAAATTGTGAAATTGAACCGTCTGTTCGAAGAGGCCCGTCTGGGGATTGAAAACCGGATTGCCGAGCGCCTGGACGGATACATTCAGCAGGACTGGCGCAGTCACCGTCACGACCGCACTGGCGCTGTTGTTGGCAGGGTTCGGGTCGGTTACTCCACCTCCTTGGGCGCCGATTGCGACTGTGGCGAAATTCGTGATGGATCGGGCCGTCAAAGGCATGATGACGAAACCCGCCTGGGCGCCGCCCTGGTTTGCAATCGTCCCGATGTCCCAATGCAGGGCCGTGCCATTTTGGGTGAACGTTCCCTGACTGTTGCTGGCGGAAAGGAAGGTGGTGAAGGCTGGCAGAACGGTATCCAGCACCACTCCCGGAGCGTCCGCCGGGCCGAGGTTCGTCAGAAAGAGCGAGTAAGCAAGCTGGTTGCTCACCACGACCGGATTGGGCAGCACCGTCATGGTCAAGGCCAGATCCGCCTGCGGTACTATCGGCGCCGTGGCGGTATTGACGACCATGGCCGTCAAGTTCGTACCCGTGGGATCCGTGTCAGGCGTGGTGCTCGTTACGGTGGTAATATTGGTCAACAGGCCGGGAACCGTGGGAACGACCGTGACCACCAGAAAAAGACTTTGATCAGAAGCGAGATTTGTGCCCGTGGTGGTGATGACGCCGTTGGAAAAAACCGGCGAGGTAAAGGACCCGCCCGGAGGGTTCGTGATGCTCGCGTTCACGAACGTGAGGGTCGGCGCCAGCCGGTCGGTCAACTGGACATTTTGCGCGTCAGCGCCGCTGTTGTTGAGCGTGATGAGATAAACCAGATTGCTGCCCACCACGACAGGATTTGGCGCGGAAGTCTCCGTTACCAGCAAGTGCGCCGGCGGCTGACCGATACCGAAGTTAAGGGTCGAGACCACATTGGCGGCCACGGTCTCCGGCAGAGTCTGCGAGGTAAAATTGGTCGGGATCGCCG
>JAQGPB010000492.1 GCA_028293265.1 Pedosphaera sp.
CGCTGCCTTCATCGGCGGCCAGGAAGCAATTCCTGGCCGCCTTTTTTTATTCCAGCGCCAAAGGCGCGTTCCATACCAGCCTGGGGCAACGCCCCATAAGCGCTAACTTGTCATGCCAAGGACGCCATGAATTCTCCGGCCATGAAGTCTGTCCCGGGCGCTCCGATCCCCTCGCCTCGTGAGGCACGAACGGGGAGAGGGTTAGGGAGAGGGGCTGGTTGATTTGCCAGCCCAAGTGCGTTAGCCTCGCCCGATGGATCCCAAACCCAACGCCCGCCCCCTGCGCCGGCAGCAAATCCCGGAGGAAAGGCAGCTCTGGCGCGCCCTGCGCGCCGGGCGGTTTGCGGGGTTTAAGTTCCGCCACCAGCGCAGCTAAGGTTCAGATCCGAATATATTTCAGCGGCGAACTCCACCAGCCAAATTCTTGCCGGCGTAGTCCGGTGCCGCCAGAAATTCCACGAACCGGCTTTGGTGGAGCGCAAAGGTGCAGATCAGCGATTTTGCTCCCTCGGGAATCACGAGGCCGAACACGTTGTCTTCATTCCAATCATCTCCCGAACGAATGTCAACTTTCCGCCCGCGGTCATCCCACACTTCAAGGAGGCTCAAATTCTGTCCTTTTATCCACGGCGTGGCGCGAACGGAAATAGTGACCATGCCCATTTGCGCCAGCCTCTCCGCCTGCCATCTCAAGTTGCCCGGCTGTTGCGCGTTGGCTCCGGTGATGGCAACCAAACTCAGCTTGGTTTCTCCCATGGTCGTCGAGTCTGTGAGCGGAATCGCCTGCCGCGCCCCCGGCACGGTGATGCCCCGCACCGTCCAGGTCTCGCCGGGATCAAACCCGCTGATGCGCGAAAACTCCGCGCGCAATTTCCAGGCCGCCTCGCCATGCCAGAGCGTGCCCGCGAACGTGAGCTCGTCCTTGTCACCAGTGTGCGTGATGGAAGTCAGCCGCTCGTACGGGGTCCATTTGTTCCCCGTGGCATCGGATATTTCGAGCGACCTGGGCCGCCAGGATTGATCGCGGTGCCCCGGCAGTTCCAAGTGAAAGGTTGCGCGCGTGGCGGGGACTTCCCCCAAGGCCGCGGTCACCTCGGGGTTGTCGAAAGTCAATCCGGTGGTAAGCCCCACCAGGGTCACGGACAAGTCGCCATCAGTTTGGGTCGCCGGCAACGGCTCCGGCGTCCACACCGGATAATTTCGGAAAGCGGGATTGGGGATTTGGAATTCCGCCATCGTTGGCTTGGAGTTGGTGTCCGGCGAACTCCTGATGAATCGCAAGTCGAGTGTCTTGGCGCGGCGCGGAAAGGCCGACAGCTCCCACATTTGGATTGTTTTAAAGTGTTTTCCGTCGTCATAGCCAACTGTGCTCCCGCTGAATGCCGCCATGGACTCGTCACCCTCTTGATCAACCACCATCAGGGCCTGCGGTGGGAGACTATGGCTGGGCCGCTCACCGGCGATGATCACGGCGAGGTTGGTCACGCCCGACGGACTGGACATGCTCACGCTGCCGTTATTTCCCATCCACCAGTCAAACTGCGAGGCGATCCCGGACGGCAGCCGGCGCGCGAGTGAACTTTGCCAAGGTTTGACCCCGGGCGACTTGTAGCTGAAATAGGTGCCATAAGAACTGGAGAGCAGCCGGATGAACGAGCCGTCGGAAAAATATCTGATGCGTCCGCCGCTGCCGTGGTTATGCATCTCAGTGACGGTGATCGTGGCCGCGCCGAACGCAAGCATGACGCCCACGGCGACAACGGTGGTTTTTATTTTTGTCCAGGCCATAAGTTTAAGCGCTCCTTTGATGAGAGTGGTGGTCGAGGTCGTGGCGGTCGCCCCATGAATGAGTGCCGTCGCGACCACGGGACCGGCGAGACCGGCCGGCGCGGCCTGCACGCCGTGGGCCGAAAGCACCGTCGCAATAGCCGCCACCGAAAGAACGATGCCGCGTTTGATGAAGAGCTGGCGCAGCTTTTCGACCGCCCGCTTGGCGCGCTTGGTGGCGGTGTCCGCGTTGGTGCCCAGCAGCGCGCCGACTTCCATGAAACTTTTCTGTTCCAAAAATCGCAGCAGCACCACCTGGCGGTCCTTTTCACTGAGTTGCGCCAGGCATTCGTCCAGCAAAGGGCCCACTTGTTGCCAATGTTGCCAATCGGTGTCGGGATTGTTTTCTTGAGTCCACGATTCCATGACCGCCTCCTGCTCATGTTTTTTGCGCCGTGCCGCCCGTCGGAATTCCGCCGCCGCCACGAACCTCACGGTGTTGAAGAGCCAGCCGGAGAGCACGGTGTTGGGTTTGAGAGTGGCCGCCTTTTGGGCCAGAATGGTAAACGTGGCCTGCGTCACCTCTTCCGCCAAATGCGGGTTGCCAACCTGCCGCAACGCCGACGAATAGACAAAATTGATGTGCCGCCGGACCAGCTCCTCGAAGGCGCGTTCGGATTGACGCGTCCCGTAATCCTGCAGCAATTCCATGTCGTCTGTTGGCGGCATACACATAGTAATGACCACTCAAGGCAAAATCGGACATCCCTTTCTTTTCCCACCGCAGCCGGGAACACTTCTCACAGCCAAACTGCCACAGGACAGGTTCATGCCGACCAACTGTTTTTAAAGATAAAGAGTTCGGCCATTATTGTGCCATTTTTACTTCTTGGTGGTTGACACTCAAACGGGATTCTCAACAAACTGCGCCATGGCCCGCAAGCCGCGCGTCCAATATCCGGGAGCTATCCACCCTGTCCTCAGCCGCAGGGATCGCGCGTTGGCTGGTTTTGCGCCAATGCATGGGCATTCGCCATTATCTGGCGCATCTGCCATTGCCGGCCGAGGCGTGACCCAACAAACGACCACGGATTGAGGCAGAACAATGCAAAAAGAAAATAATGCAATAACATCGGCCGGCCCTTTTACGTTCCAGAAACCTTGCACGCGATGAAAATTATTTCTGTAATGTTGATGGCAGTGTTTATTCTTCGTTCATCCAATGAAGGAGTCGCCCAAACCACAAACTTGTCAAAAGCACTCGAGAACGGCGGGGCCATTTTTGGAATTCCTGCAATGACCACGCCTGATGGCAAGCTTACGCATGAAGCACATCGTTTTACAACCGAAGCCTACGAGCGTGAGGCGTTTAGGCTGGTGATTCAGGAGGCGAATCAAGTCGCAAAGGCGTTACAATTGCCCGAAAAAATCCCGATTACCGAGTCGGACTTAACCCAAGGATACATTCTAGGGTACGGCATGACATTCATGCACGGAAGACCGATCGGCAACGTGCATACCCGGGATTATGGTTACTTTGTTTCAGTGGACAAAAAGCTCTCATTCGTCGAGGGAGCACACCAGGCCACCGATTGTTTCAAGTGGATGGAGCAATATCAGTGGCCGAAAGACCGCATTAATACAAATGAGGCTTATCAGCTCGCTGCGAAATGGCTTGTCGCCGCTTCTATGGACCTGGATGGACTGAATCGTGACTGCAAGCTGGTGATAAATCCGGAAAAATACTACAATCCATCTTCCATAACTGAAAAGGGCAAATTTGTGCCAATCTATGAATTGTATTGGCAGTCTCCACAAAATGTGGCGGACGGGTTCGGTAATGTCGCAGCGGTC
>JAQGPB010000526.1 GCA_028293265.1 Pedosphaera sp.
GTAAGGGACAAAATTCAGCACTGCCACCAGCACTCCCCACATCATGGCGTTGGGAACGCCAATGAAATAGAGTCCGGCGGTGACGGCCACACCCAGGCCAATGTTGATCAGCGAAACGGAAAACAGATAATTGGAAATGTTTTGCTGAATCTCATGGCTGATATCAACCGCCCGCTTCTTGTCGTGCAACGTGGGCATCACGTGAACCAATTTCTGAAGGAACAAATCGCCCGAGGCGAGCAGGAGATAAAGCAAAATCAGGGTCTCGCCCACACCCGCCAGGAAAGTCCCGGTCCAATTGATGAACACGCTGGGGACACGGCTGGTTTTGACTTCTACCATGGTCGGTTTTGCCTGATCATCCTCCGTCGCGCCCAGGTTGTTCACCGCCGCCGCCGCTTCATTGAAGCGGGCGAGGCGCGGGAATAGTTTTTGGACGCGTTGCCGCAACTCGGTCATATGCTGCGGCGCTTCATTCATCCATAACACCGCCGGGCGGCCCAATTGGAAAAATCCAATTCCGATGGCGGCTGTCAAAAGACAAAGCACGGCGGCGGCGGACAGGGCCGGCGGAATGTGGCAGCAGGACAGCCAACGGATGAGCGGTTTCAACGTCATGGCGGCAACGCAGGCCAGAAAAATCGGCAAAATCACCGGACGCGCAAACCACAAGAAGGCAATTGTACCCAGCACGATCAAGAGGATTTGCACCGGCGTGGTTCTGGCCGCCGTTACGGGGATTGGTTGGGCAGACGGTGGTTCACCGTTGGGCGCGTTGGTAAGCTGTGTCTGCTGGGGAGGTGGGTCACACTTGGGGGCATTCGGCTGGGTCGCCGCACGCTCCCCCAGGAAGGAACGAATGCTGGTAAAGCGGCTGCTCACGACGATTGAGGCATTATTTGTTGGAGTTTTTTATTGGAGAATTTTCAGCGGCGGCGGGATGGTTTGTTACCGGCGTGTGGGCCACCTTCAAGACTGAATTTCTCCCACCAAACGGGTTGGGCACGGTTTCCTTGGCCAGCGGATCGGGTATCCAACGACCGTCCACCACCAAACAGTATTCGTAGCTGCCGGGCGGCAAAACCGTTTCCTTGAGCCATTGGCCGTTCCCCATGGAATGCATGGCCTTGGCTTCGGGGTGCCAGTCATTGAATGTGCCGGCGACGCCAACGGTGATGGCTGTAGGATGAATGAATTCAAAGCGAACGGGCACGGTCGCAGTGCCGGAGTCGTGCGCTTTCTCATGTTTATGGTCGTGACTATGGTTTTGTTTCATGATTAAGATTTTGATCTTGAACTGGTCTTTTTGCAGAAACTTATTTGCCGAACATTTTGGCTATAAAAAAGATGACGACGGCTCCGAAAAGTCCCCCGCCTCCGAGCAGATAGACGAGGGAGTAACCAACGGCGGCAAACATGGGCAACATTGTAAGGGCAAGCATAATTATTGAATGGATAAGAGTTGGATGGTCTTGCAACCCGCCTTTGGCGACAGTTGCAAGGCCGGCTTATTTTCGTCGTTCCCCTTCATCATGGTCCCTTTGGTTGCCATGGCCCGATTCGGCTGGCGCCCAATGTTTCGGGTATTGCCGGGCAATCTCCGCATGATGAAGCGAAGGGTGGTCGTGGGAATCAAGCCTCACTGATGGCGAGGCAAGCAGTACGTCAATTGAAACGCGCGGAGGGGCCGGGCGTGACACCCATGAACGGCCCTCCAGATAAAGGTATTGGTGTCGGCTGCTGCCATAATATACCTGATAGGCGGGATAGTACACATAATCGTCCGGCACCGCGTCGCTCGAATCCACCCACACCGAAGGAGGTTGCACATGTACGTTCTGATGACGCGGCTCATCCACGTAACCGACGCACCCGGTCAATGCTGCCAGCAGCGCGGCACCGGACACGCATTTGACGGTTGAGCATTTTGTGAGGTTCATAAGTTGGTTTCTCATTTTACGGCGCAATTTTATCGCTTACCCATTGGCGGGCCTGGTTGAATCCATCTTTCAATTCGTCATAAGCCTTCTTCGAACCGGCCTTCACGCTGTCCCACGTGGATTCGGTGGCGTCCTTGGCCTGATCAAGCTGCTTGCCCAGCACGTCGGCCTTGTCGCGAAGCGCCTGAAGTTTGGGTTTGGCTTCGGCCTTGGCGGCGTCGTTGGATTTTTCGATTTTGGCGGAAAGCTGGTCTAGGTCCCGGTTTATCGCAGCCAGCTGGGTTTGCATGGTGGAGACAAATTCATTCTTTTGCGCATAGGTGTAATCCTTCATGTTTTGCGATGCGTCCTTGGTTTCTAGTTTGACCTTGTCGAATTGTTGTTGCGTGGAGGTGTCATCCGACGGTTTGCAGGCGACTGCCAGTGCGGTGACGGCGAGGAGGGAGAGGATCAGTGTTTTATGATTCATGATTATTTCGTTTGTGTCTTTGGTTGTGTTTGGAATTTGTGATTGCGTTTACGACGCTGGACTTATCATCAGGAGTTACGGTACGTGAATGGCCGGCCATTGCCAGCGGGGGGCTATCCCCCACGGTAAATCACAAGATTTCCGCAAAAAACCAGCCGCTTGGAGTCAATGAGCTGCTGGTTTTCACAGATTCGATTTGGTGCGCGGGGCAGGTTTATAGCTGCCTCCGCCATTCCGCGCCTCAGCGGCGGCTTAGGAGCAGCAGGTGGAGCAGGATTCGTGGATGGCCTTTTCAACCGCTTCGCGGGTCTCGCCGGTGCTTTTCTGAATTCGGCCAATGAGTTCTTCCTGTTTGCCTTCGGTGTATTGGAGATCGCTGTCTGTGAGTTTGGCCCATTTCTGTTTGAGCTTGCCCTTAGTGATGTTCCAGTCGCCTTTGATTTCAAGTGTGGTCATGATGATTAATGTTTAGTTTTGTTTTTTGTTGGTTGGTTTCATTCGCCGTCAGCGTGACGGTAAAAATATTGGCGCCGTCGCACTTCGGTTAGGCGCGAAGCAATAAAACCACAATGACGATGACCAGCAGGAGGCCGACGGAGCCGCCGCCAATCCAGATGACGTTGGCAAGCATTGGGGAGATTAAGAGATGCATGATTTGTCTTTCACTTTTTTGGCAGTCTGATTGCCATTGTTTCTGTGGTAACGTTACGTGGCGCAAAGGTCTTTGCCAGCCGGGGGTATCCCCCACGGTGCAAAACGGGAATGTTTTCAGCGACACGCACCCATGCTCGCGTGAAAAAGAGTCCCTGGGTTTTGGCAGTTTGACCACGCGCCATCAAAAATCCTCACGGTTGGAAATGAACGGGCTGCGCGGGCAAGGGGGGACTTCCCCCCCTAGTCAGGTTAAAGTCATGGTAAGATAGTTCCCTTGTATTAATGGGTCGCTCTCGAAGGCACAAGTTCCTGAACTGGAATGACAAACGGGGCTATTGTGAGAATAGCGGGGAAATTCGGGTTATAAAATGAAACATGAATTGATCGGGCTGTCGCGACGCTATGTGATCGGGCTGCGGAAATACCTGACGCACGGATCGGCCGCGAATTTGCAGCCGGCGCTCGCCTTGGGACGCCGGGCGGTCGCCCTCCGGCTGGAGACGCTGGAAATGGCCCACATTCATGAGCGCGCACTCGCCGCGCTGAAAGCATTAGATGGCAAAAATGGAATGAGCAAGCGCGCGCAGATTTTTTTCACCGAGGTCATCGCTCCGATTGTGGAAACGCACCGCGTCGCGCGCGCGAGCAGAGTTGCCCTGATCCGGCTGAACGAAACGCTGGACCAGCGCACTGTGGAACTGGCCGCCACCCACCGTGAATTGCAACGCGGCATCGTCCGGCGCGAGGTGATGGAGGAAGCTGCCGCGAAACGCGGGCAGCACCATGACAAATGCCTGGAGGAATCGCTCCAGTTGCAAAAACGTTTGCGGCAACTCACGCACCGGGTCATGGCGGCGCAGGAGAATGAACGCCTGAACATCAGCCGAGAACTCCAGGATGAAATCGCCCAGACCTTGTTGGGGATCAATGTCCGGCTGCTCTCGTTGAAACAGGAGTCCCGCGGTAACACCGTGAATCTCAAGAATGAAATTGCCAGAACGCAGCGGATGGTGTTACAATCCGCCAAGTCGGTGCGGCGCGTGGCTCGTGAACTGGGGAACTCATGAAACGCAAATTTTTCAGGCACTATCAGGCGGCCTTGCTGGACTATCTGCACGCCGGTCCGGGGAAGGCCCTGCAACCGGCACGCGGCATGGGCCAGCAGGCCATGCTCGCCGGGTTGCAGACGCTGGACATGGCCAAGCTCCACGAACAGATCCTGATCACCCAGGTGTTGCCGGGCCATCCGGCCGGCAAACGCACCCGCCTCATCAAGCAGGCGGGGATTTTTTTCACCGAGGCCATCACGCCCCTCGAAAAAATTCACCGCACCGCGCTGGATGCCGCCGTTCATCTGAACCAAATCGTCGAGACGCTGAGCCAGCGCACGGTGGAGCTGGCCGCCTCAAATCTGGAGTTGCATGAGGAAATCGCCCAGCGCAAGGCGGTCGAGGCCGCGCTCAAAAAAAGCGAGCATCACTACAGCCAGTTGTTGGAGCAGTCCAACAACCTGCAGGAACAGTTGCGGCAACTTTCCCGCCAGATCATCTCGGCCCAGGAGGAGGAACGCCGGGAGATCAGCCGCGAATTGCACGATGTCATCGCCCAGACCCTGACCGGCATCAATGTCCGGCTGGCCAGCCTGAAAAAAGAGGCCGCAATCAACACCAAGGGCCTCGACCGGAGCATCGCCCGCACGCAACGGCTGGTGGAAAAATCGGTGAACATCGTGCATCAGTTCGCCCGCGAATTGCGCCCGGCGGTGCTGGACGATCTCGGGCTGATTCCCGCTCTGCATACGTTCATGAAAGCCTTTGCCGAACGGACCGGCGTGCGCGCTCATTTGACTGCTTTCAAAGGGGTGGAAACCTTGGACACGACCAGGCGAACGGCGCTCTATCGCATCGCCCAAGAGGCGTTGACCAATGTCGCGCGCCATGCCAAAGCCACCCAGGTGGAAGTGAGCATCCAGAAACTTGACGGCATCGCGCGGATGGAAATCAAGGACGACGGCCGGTCCTTCCAGGTGGACCGCCTGCCTCACAACAAGGGAAGCACGCGCCTGGGACTGCTCGGCATGCGGGAGCGGATCGAAATGGTCGGCGGCACTTTTTGCGTCGAATCCGCGCCCGGCAAGGGTACCACCGTCCGGGTGGAAATTCCTTTCGCACATTTCAAGAAAATCAAGTTGAAGAAATCGGGCAAAGTCACACTCAAATGTCCATGAAACGCATCACTGTCCTGCTGGTTGAAGACCACCAAATTGTCCGCGAAGGCTTCAAGTCATTGTTGAAACACGAACCCGACATTGAAGTGGTCGGCGAAGCTTCCTCCGGCCGCCAGGCCGTGCAACTGACGCGGAAACTTCGGCCTGAAGTGATCGTGATGGACATCGCGATGCCGCTGCTCAACGGCTTGGAAGCTATGCGGCAGATCCGCAAAGA
This sequence comes from Pedosphaera sp., assembly GCA_028293265.1. Next base: position 5,508 of record JAQGPB010000526.1, read on the forward strand.
TTTTCCCGACACGAAGGTGGTCATCCTTTCCGCGCACAGTGATGACGCCTATGTCAAGCAGGTGATTGACCTGGGCGCGGCGGGATTTTTGCTCAAACAATCCTCCTCCGGCAATCTGCCCACGGCCATTCGTGAGGTCGAAAAGGGAAACAAGTTTTTCAGTCCTGCCATTACCAAACGCTTCAACGGTCGCGATGAGAATTCACCGGATGGGGGAGGAGACTTCAAAAGGAAAAACAACCGCCTGAGTTCGCGCGAGATGGAGGTGCTCCAACTGATTGCCGAAGGCAAGCCCAACAAGCAGGTGGCCGCGGAGCTGGGCGTGAGTTTCAAAACGGTGGACAAACATCGGCAGCATCTCATGAGCAAGCTCAACATCCATGACGTCGCGGGCCTCACCCGCTACGCCATCGCGGAGGGCATCATCGAGAGCACCGTCCGGGTGACCATCACCTGATTTCAGGCGCGGTCCGCGTTCCGAAAATGTTACATGGGGGAAATCCCCCACGGGCATCCCCGCCCTAGGCCGGAGGGCTTTTTCGTTTATGCTCATCCTTTCATGAAAGATGACCGCCCCATTTCAACTTCAGAAGCAGCCAATGCGCAAGCCTCGCGCGAATCCAATCCGCCTCACTGCATTCTGTTGGTGGATGATGATTCTGACATCCGCGAAATCAGCACGAATTTGTTGACGAAGTCCGGCTTCCATGTGGACACCGCCGAAGATGGCGCAATCGCCTGGGATGCAATTCAGGCCAAAAGTTACGATTTGCTAATCACCGACAACAACATGCCGAAAGTGACCGGGATTGAACTGGTCAGGAAACTGCGTGCCGCCCGCATGAATTTGCCGATCATCATGGCGTCGGGAACCATACCCGTGGAAGATTTGAGCGTGCATCCCGGACTGCAACTGGCCGCGACTTTGTTGAAGCCCTTTTCCGGCAACGAATTGTTGGAAACAGTGCAAAAAGTTTTGCGCGTGACCGATGCCGCTTCCGGGCGGGGCGAGCCGCCGACAAGCTGGCAAAGCCAGCCAACGAACGACGGTCTGTTGCTCTGACGCCTGATTTCCATGCGCGCATTCGCCCTCAATTCCACCGTGCCGTCCCTGCATGCAAAAGCGCGGGCGGTGCGGGACAATGTTTTCGGACGCAACGTCTTTGTGCGCGGGGTTGTCGAGGTATCCAGCCATTGCCGGGAGAATTGCAATTATTGCGCCATGCGCCGCGACAACCACTTGTTGAAACGTTACCGGCTGGCTGCGGATGAACTGGCCGAATTGATCATTCACCGGCGACCCGCCGCGATCACGGACATTGACATCCAGGCAGGGGAAGACCCGGTGGCCGTGCGCGAGGTGGTGCTGCCGTTGATGCGCGAACTGCGCCGTCGCACCGATCTGGGCATCACCTTGTGCCTCGGGACTTTGTCGTCAGAATTATATGACCAGCTCCGGGATGCGGGCGGTGATTATTACGTGATAAAAATTGAGACGGGAAACAGCCGGCATTACGATTTCATCAACGCGCCCGGCACGCTGGCGGAGCGCCTGGCCGCTATTTGTTATCTTGCGGCCAAAGGTTGGAAAGTCTCTTCGGGATTGATCGTCGGTCTGCCCGGACAGACCCAGGCGCAGGTGGAACAAGCGTTGAATCTCCTGACCATGCTGCCGCTGGCGGGGTGCAGCGTCAGTCCGTTTGTCGCGGGAGCGCAAACACCGTTTGCCGGTGAGTGCAATGGGGACATTGAGCAGATTTTGAACTGCGTGGCGTGGCTGCGGTTGCGCGCGCCGCGTTGGATCATCCCCGCGGTCAGCGCCATGCGGCTGGTTTCGGAGGACGGCTATGTGCGCGCATTCAACGCGGGCGCGAATCTGGCCACCATCAATCTGACCCCCCGGGCGGTGCGGGCGGATTATCCGATCTACAAACGCGAC
>JAQGPB010000534.1 GCA_028293265.1 Pedosphaera sp.
AGCAGAGGCTAGCAGAATACCCGGAGCATGCAATGTCCGGGATAAAGGAACTTGAGAGCGCCGATACCCGCCTCCTCGTCATAAAAATTAGCGAGCCAGATGCCGCCACCTGTCATCCCAATCCAATCCCATCCCCTATGGAGGTGGAAAGAGTCTCGGGTTTCCATGGATCCCAAACATTCCGGGCCTTGAGCCCCTCGCGCCCATTTTTTTCGAAAAAATCGCCAAAAAACGGCCTCCCGAACCCCTTTGAAAACGCGTTTTTTCCACGCATAATGCGTGAAAATTTCGCACATCGGCCATTTTTAGGCCCAAAAATATGCGATTTATTGGGAAAAATCAACATGGCACCGGTCGTGCTAAAAATTTGTCAAATCAGGTTGACATCGCGCTCGGTTCTAATAAAGTTCGCGAACTGTTTACCCAACGAACCAAAAAAAGTATGAAACAAATGCGGAAATTCAAAGTCGGGGCTTTCACTCTCATCGAGCTGTTAGTCGTCATCGCCATTATCGCCATTTTGGCAGGCCTGCTTTTGCCGGCTCTCGCCAAAGCCAAACAGAAAGCCGTCCGCATCAAATGCGTCAGCAATCTGAAACAAGTCGGCCTCGCCTTCCGTATCTGGTCGGGTGACAACGGGGACAAGTTTCCTCAAGCCTTGGTCGGGCAGGCAAGCGTATTGCCTAACACGACTGCTTGGCCTGCGGCTCCCACCTCAGCCGGCGCAACCATCGCTTCGCCCAACGTCTATCAGGTTTATATGGTCATGTCCAACGAGCTGAGCAATCCGCAAGTGGTTGTTTGCCCGGCGGATGAACGGGTTGCCGCCACCAACTTCACCACCGACTTCGGCTCCGCCACTACCTCGCTGAAGAACACCAAATGCTCCTTCTTCGTGGGCAAAGATTGCGACGAAGCCTATCCGCAGATGTTCCTCGCTGGTGACCGCAATATCGGTTCACTTTCAACCACGACTGATTATGGCTATTCGCCCTCAACAACTGGCGTTTCTCCGGGCCTGCAAGTCGCGATCGGCACGAATGCTCCAGGCGCGACTGGTACCCCGGCTAACTACGGCTGGACCGGCAAGGTGCATCAGAATCAGGGCAACGTCGCCATGTCTGACGGCAGCGTGTCCCAGTACAGCGTCTCCGCTCTCCGGGCGGCTGCGCAACATACCGGTGATACCACGCAGAACTATCCCAACACCCTTGAATTCCCCTAAGTTGATTTGACAATTCGTCAAACTCAAAGGCATCCGCAAGGATGCCTTTTTTGTTTGCCGGTGCAGCTCCCTGCGGGACGGTCATTTGCGGCGGACGAAATCACCCGTTGGCCGCAAGCTCAATGATCTTTCGCAGCGGCGTGCTGGGGCGGAAATTGACTGTCTGCCACAATTTTTCCACCACCGGTTTCCGACGGCGCATGTCCTCGAACCCCGGCGCATAGGCGCTGTTATAGGAAATAAATTCGATCGCGGATTTGGACCCAAAAATGTCCACCACCTGCCGCGCGAGGTCCAGGATGCTGATTTCCTCGGTTCCACCCACGTTGAACACTTCGCCCCGCGCGGCGGGACAATGCTGAAGCCGCACCAGGGCTTCGACCGTGTCGAGCACATAACAGAAACAGCGCGTTTGCCGGCCATCGTCGTGAACCTTGAGCGGCTGGCCGCTTTGGGCGGCGGCGATGAACCGTGGCAGGACCATGCCGTAGCGCCCCGTCTGACGCGGCCCAACTGTGTTGAACAGCCGCACAATGACCACCGGCAGCGAAAGTTCCCGCGCATAAGCCCGCGCCAGGAATTCATCCATCAACTTTGAGCAGGCATAGCTCCAGCGGCCAATATGCGGCGGGCCGATCAATAAATCGTCCTCCTCCGTAAAAGCTGGTTTCTGGCTCTTGCCATAGACCTCGGAAGTGGAGGCAAGCAGAACCGGCACCCGGTGGGGCGCGGCGGCGGCGAGGATGGCTTCCGTCTCGTGCAGGTTGGTTTCCAAAACATGAATGGGCGAATTGACCACCAGCTCGACACCCACCGCCGCTGCCAGATGATAAATGGATGCCGCGGACTTCACCACCTCGGCCAGTTCCGGGCATTGCGAAACTTTGCTGCGGATGATGCGCAGTTCCGGATGCGACGCGACGCGCTTCAAGTTTTCCACCCGCCCCGTCGAACAATCATCTATCACCACCACGGCTTCGCCATCCGCCAGCAGCCGCTCCACCAAATGGGACCCGATAAACCCCGCGCCACCGGTGACCAAGACAGGCTGCTTACTCATTCGCGTCCTCCTGCGCCTTCACCGGATTATTGGTCGAAACCGCCACCCGATTGGTCACCGCCGGCGCGTTGACAGATGGATTGGTCTTCTCCCTCGCCCCCTTGGGAGAAAGTGCCGGGATGAGGGGGGTTCCCAATTCGATGTTGGATGTTCGATGTTGGATGTTCGATGTTTCCCGGTTCGTGGGCGAGGGGGCAGATTGACTGGCGACGCTGGGCGGAATGCTCGCATCCAAAATAAGTTCGTGCGCCATCGCTTCGGCAATTTTCTGCCGGTAGGCAGGATCCGCGATCAGGCCGGCTTCATGGCGGTTTGACAGATAGCCGCCTTCCATCAGGAGTGCCGGGCGGTTTTGGCCCTGCAATACTCCGAGAAACCGCGCGCGGCGCACGCCACGGTCGGTGTGACCATTGACCTTCAGCAAAGCGCGATGCAGCCGGGCGGCATATTGGAGATTTTCATAATCAAAATGGTTGTTGGGAAACGTCAGGGCAGGCTCGTCCGCGAAACCGCGCGTCAGGGTGGAACGCATGCCATGGGGCGTCAGGCAATACGTCTCCAAGCCGGCTTCCTGGCGGTCAGGAAATGCGGAGTTGAAATGGAGGCTGAGAAACAAGCCGGCCTTGTGCTGCTCGGCAAAAGCCACGCGGGCGGCGAGCGGCACATAGACATCATTGGTGCGGGTGAGCAGCACCGTCCAGCCGTTGGCGGCCAGCAGCGGTTGCAAACGCCGCGCCCAATCAAGCGTGTATTCCTTTTCGAAATGGCCGGTCACCACATTGCTGGTCCCGGTGTCCGTCCCGCCATGGCCGGGGTCAATCACAATGACGTGGTTCGTCGGAGTGCGAATGGAATTATCCAGCAACGGCAGGAAATTCTTGCGCACGTCCAGCTCATGGACGAATGGGTGGCCGCCGATCATTTGCGGCGCGAAACCAAGATGATATTCAGACCCGCGCCACGAGGCGATTTGATTGCCAGCGTGAATGGTCATGCTCCCGTTCGTGGAGGCAAAGGAATAGGTCAGCACCTGGTCATTCGGGATGCGGTGGAGCGCGCCATAACCGCTGGCCTGACACCAACGTTCCAGCGAAACCCAGGTTTCGCCCGGGACCAGATGATCATTCGGCGGTGGCGTCACGAGCGCGGGCGCGGGCGCGGGAACGGGAGCAGGCACCGACGCCGGCGCGAGGTTGGTCCGAACCACCGGCGGCGGTGGCTGCTTGAAGACCGGTTCCGGCTCCGGCATCAGGTTAACATCCGGCGGCACCTGGCGCGACGGAGTGCTGCACCCGGCGGCCAGCACCAGCAACAACCAAAGCCATTTACGGCAATAAGACACTTCCCTATTGTGCGAAAGACCGCCGCTGAAACAAGAAGTTTTGGAACTGGCTTGATTTTAAATGGGTGGCACGGGCAACCTGCCTTCAGCGGAGCGCGGGCCGGTGACCCGCAGCAACGTCCGAACGCCCGGCGGCCGTGGATTGATGCCCGCGCCCCGTCATTCGCCTGCCGAACCCGTGTCCATCCGTGTCCATCCGTGGTTAAAAATTCCCTTCCCGTTCGCTCCCATTCCGCCATTCGAGGTTCATTGCCCGTGCGGAAGCACTTCGATGTTCGATGTTCGATGTTTCCCAATTCATGAAAATCCGGGTCCATCCGCGGTTAAAAACCCTCTTGCCCCGTTGCAGAAAAACGACCCTTTTCGCGTGTAGGGAAAAATCTTTTTTTCAGGCTCTGAAAAACCCGTGTTTTTCTGAAAGCACGGAGTGCCCGTAAACATTGGCCGCAACCGCCTTTTTTTCACAAAGATTCATCAAAATAAAAAAACGTGTCAAACCTGCCGTAGGTTTCATTTTCCAGCCTCCCCTCTGGTAATCTGGGTCCAATGAATGCTCAAAATAGAGTATGTCGGGGTCCAGGCCGCGGGCCTGGCGGGTCGGTAGCGCCGTGCGTCCCGCCCGGCGTGGATCGCTCTGCGTCGCTTGACGTCGCTGGGCCGGTTCCCAGCCTCAACCTTCAACCCTCAACCCTCAACCATTTTTAACCCTCAACCACTTCGGGGCGGAGTTTCTCGCTAAATCAGACTAAATTTGCGCGCCACTTCTCTTTCCGTCCCGCCCCCAACCCGGTCCACCCTGACCATCCCCTCCCATCCCCCGCTTTTCGTGGCCATTCACCCTCAACCACTTGCATTCCCGGCACCGCCAATTGGAACTTGGAGCTTGGTTATTCTCTGGAGCTTGGACGCTTGGAGCTTCTCAAACGGCGCGGAGTTTCTCACCAAATCTGTCAAAATCTGCGCGCCATTCTGCTTTCCGTCCCACCTTCAACCCGGAGAAGCGGCGCGAACGCCGCGCGCCGTGTTGGTACCGCCAAGCTGCGCCCCTCCAGATCCGCCCGTTTGGAACTGGCTTGCGAAAAATCCGTTCGACGGCCATGATGAAGGTTGGATGCCACACCAATGGACAAAGGCCCGCGCTTGAGATTCATCGTCGCCATAACCGGGGCCAGCGGCGCGCTTTACGCGCAACGGCTGCTCGACAACCTGGACCCGCAGCAGCATGAAGTGCATGTGGTCATCAGCAATTACGCCCACGCGGTCATCGCCGAGGAATTGCCCGGCGGACTGCGGCTCGCCCCCGGCGTAATGACCCACGGTCTCAAGAGCATGAACGTCCCCTTTGCGAGCGGCTCCAACCCCTTCGACGCCATGGTGGTCATTCCCTGCACGATGGGGACCATGGGCCGCATCGCGCATGGTTACAGCGAGGACGTGCTGTTGCGCGCCGCGGATGTGATGTTGAAGGAGCGCAAAAAGCTGATATTGGTGCCGCGCGAAGCCCCCCTGAGCCTGGTGCACGTGAAGAATTTTGAACTCCTGCTGCTGGCCGGCGCGACCTTGCTGCCCGCTAATCCATTCTTCTACACCCATCCCAAAACCATCGAGCAAGTGATTGATACCGTCGTGGCGCGGGTGCTGGATCATCTCGGAGTTCCGCAAAACTTGGTCGCGCGCTGGGCGGAAGAGAAGGAATGAACGCGAACGCCAAACCTTAGCATGCCCTCTTCGCTATCCTCCATCCTCCCACCTCCATCCTCGCCTTTGGCCATCCTCGCGAAGTGGGCTTCATTCGTCAAATTTTCCCACACAGTGTTTGCGCTGCCTTTCGCGCTGGCTTCAATGGTCGTGGCGGCGCGGAACAATCGCGGCTGGCCGGGCTGGCGGACTTTTGGCCTCATCCTGGCGGCGATGGTTTGCGCGCGGACCTGCGCGATGGCGTTCAACCGGATCGTGGACCGCAAGTTCGACAAGGCAAACCCGCGCACGGCAGGCCGTCATCTGCCCACGGGTGAGATTTCGTTGTGGACCGCCTCGGCTCTGTGCGCGTTGAGCGCGCTGGGACTGGTCGCGGCCGCTTATTTTTTGAATCCCCTCTGCTTTTACCTGTCGCCGGTCGCCTTGCTGGTCATCTGCTTTTATTCGCTCACCAAACGGTTCACAGATTTCACGCATATCTTTCTGGGCATCGCGCTCGCCTTGGCGCCGATTGGCGCGTGGCTCGCGGTGAAGGGCGAGTTCACTCTTTGGCCCTTTGGAGACAAACCCCTGCAGGGAAG
>JAQGPB010000551.1 GCA_028293265.1 Pedosphaera sp.
AAAAATCATCGTCGGCCTCGTCATCCGCGGCGAGAGCATCGTGCTCTCGGTTGAGGACAACGGGGTCGGCTTTCCGCTCAAGCCATCGCATAAAACTGGCATGGGCCTGCACATCATGAATTACCGCGCCCGCATGATCGGTGCCGCGCTGACCATTAATCGCAAAGCGGGTGGCGGCACCATCTTGACTTGCGCCCTGCCCCGCACCAACGCTCAACCCCGTCATTAACCATGCCCGCAATGAAGCTGCCCCCGGAAAAATCAAAACATCGCGTCTTCCTCGTGGACGATCATCCCATCATGCGCGAGGGTTTTGCCCAGCTCATCAATCACGAACCCGGCCTGCACGTCTGCGGTTGTGCCGCGACGCCCCCGAAAGCCCTCGACGCCATTGAATCCTTGAAACCGGACCTTGCCATCATTGACGTTTCCCTCAACGGCATGAACGGCATCGAGTTGATCAAAAACATCCTCTCGCGCCGTCCCGGCCAGTTGATTCTCACCCTCTCGATGCACGATGAATCCGTGCATGGCGAACGCGCCTTGCGCGCCGGCGCGCGGGGATACGTCATGAAAAACGAACCCACCGAGGAAATCATGACGGCCATTCGCGAAGTATTGCGCGGCGAAGTTTATCTCAGCAAACGAATGCGCTCCATCGTCGTCCAGAAATTTCTGAACGGCGGCGGCGGTCCCGGCCGTTCCGGCGTCGAAGAATTGAGCGACCGCGAACTCGAAGTCTTTCAATTGATCGGCGGCGGCCACAAAACCCGCCAGATCGCCGACCAGCTCCACCTCAGCGTCAAAACCGTCGAAACCTACCGCGCCCATATCAAGGAAAAGCTCCAGCTCAAAGATGGCATGGAACTCGTCCGCCACGCCGTCCGTTGGACCAGCGATCAGCATTAGCCGTAGCGCAGATTTGCAATCTGCCGTATCGCCGACTTGCAGTCGGCAGGGCCGCAAAAGCACGGCCCGGCGTGGAATTATCCGGGGCCGCGCCCAGTCGTAACCCCGGCAGGTTGCAAATCTGCGCTACCTGTCGCCCGGCATTTTTATTTTGCATTTCCCTCCCAATGCATTATTGAACGTCGAGAGTGAAAACAACGCCTGACGCCGCCGCCCCAACGCCACTGCTCCCGGCCCTGAAACAATATTTCGGGTTCACTTCTTTCCGCCCGTTGCAGGAAGAAATTATCCGCGATGCGCTCGCGGGTCGCGACGTCTTCGCGCTCCTGCCGACCGGCGGCGGCAAATCGTTGTGCTTCCAGCTCACCGCGCTCGTCCAACCCGGCCTCACCGTGGTGGTTTCGCCCCTCATCGCGCTCATGAAAGACCAGGTGGACGCTCTCCAGGCTGCGGGCGTCGCGGCGACCTTTCTCAATTCTTCGCTGGATGCAAACGAATCCCGTGCGCGCCTGCGCGGACTTCACAACGGCGAATACCGCCTGCTCTACGTCGCTCCCGAACGGCTCATGCTCTCCGGTTTTCTCAGCGATTTGAAGCGCTGGCAGGTCGGCCTCATTGCCGTGGATGAAGCCCATTGCGTCAGCGAATGGGGCCACGATTTCCGTCCTGAGTACCGCCAATTGGCCAACTTGCGACAGATCTTCCCCGGCGTTCCGTTCATGGCGCTCACGGCCACCGCCACCGAACGCGTCCGTGAGGACATCGTCCAGCACCTGCATTTGCGCGAACCGCGTTGCTACGTCGCCAGTTTCAACCGCCCCAATCTCACGTACCGCGTCCTCGCCAAGGCGAGTCCGTACGAACAGACGCTCGAATTCATCCGCGCACGGCCACGCGAGAGCGGCATCGTCTATTGCCAGAGCCGCAAGTCCGCCGAGACCGTCGCTGAACGCCTCAATGCCGATGGCGTTCCTGCGCGTCCCTATCACGCTGGTCTTACGGGGGACGAACGTTCCCGGCATCAGGAACTTTTCTTGCGCGACGAAACCCGCGTCATCTGCGCCACCATCGCCTTCGGCATGGGCATCAACAAGCCCAACGTCCGCTTCATCATTCATTACGATCTGCCCAAAAACATCGAGGGCTATTACCAGGAAACCGGCCGCGCAGGCCGCGACGGTTTGCCGGGCGAATGCCTGCTGCTCTTCAGCGCTGGCGATGTCGTCAAGCAGTCTCAGTTCATCAACGAAAAGCCCGACCCCAAGGAACAGCAGATCGCGCGCGAACAACTGCAGCAGATGGTCCATTACGCCGAATGCGCGGTCTGCCGGCGGCGCGAATTGCTGGGCTACTTCAGCGAGGAATTCACTGGCGAACCGTGCGGCGCGTGTGACAACTGCCTTTCCCCGCGCGCGACGTTCGACGGCACCCTCGCCGCGCAAAAATTTCTTTCCTGCGTCTATCGCATCCGCGAACGCAGCCAGTTTGGCGTCGGCCTCAATCACGTCATCGAAATCCTGACCGGCGCGGACACGGAAAAAATCCGCCGCTGGGATCATGACAAACTTTCCACTTACGGCATTGGCAAAGAACATGGCCGTCCGGAATGGGCCGCCATTGGCCGCGAATTGATCCGGCTCGGCTTCCTGCGCCAGAGCGCCGAAAAATACAGCACCCTCGAATTAACCACCGAGGGCCGCGCCGTGCTCACCAAACGCCAGCCCGTGACGCTCACGCGCCCCGTGACCGCGCCCGCGACGAAAACGCACCGCGCCGGCGAAATCAGTTGCGATGAAGCCTTGTTCGAGCGGTTGCGCCAGCTTCGCAAAACATTGGCCGACCAGCATGACGTTCCTGCCTACATTGTCTTCTCCGATGTCGCCCTGCGCCAGATGGCGCGCGATTATCCTGCCACCGAACGCGATTTCGCGCGCATCAGCGGCGTCGGTGAAAAGAAACTGCGCGAATACGGCGCGGCGTTTCTCGCCGAAATCGCCGCCCATCTCGAAAACAACCCGCGCCAGATTTTCGCCGACGATTCCTTCGCCGCGCCTCCCGCCGCCAAGCCGCACCTCAACGACACCACCCGTTGGACCCTGCAAAATTTTCGCTCCGGCCAATCCGTCGAAGACATCGCCCGCGCCCGCGGTCTCGTCGCCGGTACTATATATGGCCATCTCTGCACCGCCCTCGAAGCCGGTGAAGAGTTGGACATTGGCCGCCTTCTCACCCCCGAACAGCAACGCCAAATCGCCGCCGCCTTCGCCCAGACCGGCCCGGCCAACCTGACCGGCGCGAAGGAGTTGCTTGGACCGGACTTTGATTACGGCCTGCTGCGCCTCTACCGCGCCGCGAAAAATGCGGGCAAGGTTTGAAATACGGCCATACGGTCAAGCGAATGTTATTGGCGCTCAAAGCGCATGGGACCACAACGGGTAATATCCGCGACGGTGGCAAGCTGTTCGGCCAGATCGGTGACCGTTGCGGGGTAGCCTGCCAGCACAAGCAACTTGATAGCATTGCGCGTCGGGCAAGGGCCTTTTTTGAGCAAATAATCAAAGCGCGCCTCGTTGCCGGTGATCACCTCCGAGAAATGATACGAATCAAACCGGCTTCCGAGCAGGTTGGATAATTCGTCATCGTGGGTGCTCGCGATGACCATCCAGCGGCTGGCCAAATGACCTAAAACAGCGCTGCCCGCCGCGATGCGCTCAATGGTGTTGGTGCCCCGGAAAATTTCGTCAATGACAAACCAATGCTGCCCGCCGGCAGCCTCGGCGTTTTGGAGCATGCGCAGCAACTCGCTCGCCTCGAAGAAGAAAT
>JAQGPB010000570.1 GCA_028293265.1 Pedosphaera sp.
CGCGAAGGCGCGGCTGGCGGACGTGACTTTTGCCGAAGGCGAAGTGAGGCTCAAGCGTGACCCGCGCAAGGCGGTTGCGATCAGCGAAATCCTGCGTCAGAGCGGCACGGATGCGATAGAAGAGGAGGCATCCACGAAGCCTGACTCGCGGAAACACAAAGCTTTTTCGCGGCATACCCATGCGGCGGTATTTGCGGAGGTCAAAGTTGATGAACTGCTCGGCATTGTGCGTGTCACGCGAGTGGTCAGCGCGGTCGCCGCGGGGCGCATTCTGAATCCGAAAACCGCACGCAGCCAGGTTTTGGGCGGGGTGGTCATGGGCATCGGCATGGCGATGGAGGAAGAGACTGTCGTTGACCACAATCTTGGGCGCATTGTGACCCGTGATCTGGCGAATTATCATGTGCCGGTCAATGCCGATGTGAGGGATATTGAAGTGATTTTTGTGGAAGAGCGCGATGAAGTGGTGAATCCGCTGGGAGCGAAAGGTTTGGGGGAGATTGGCATTGTGGGCACGGCGGCGGCGATTGCCAATGCGGTGTATCATGCGACTGGCAAGCGGGTGCGCGACCTGCCGATCACTTTGGACAAGCTGCTCTGAAGCGATCCGTACGACCAGAATGCGGCTATTCAGCCACAAAATGCGACGTCAGGAAGGTGAAACTCCCAAAAATTTACGACGCCAAGTCGGCCAAAAGTACGATCAGAAAAGATGCGTAACTGCTAACGACTTTTGGTTAAAATTTTCACGAGCGCTACAACGCCGGCAAAAAAAGGAAGTCCCCAAAATATGAGTGTAACGATAGCCCCACTATCCGGCGGCCAATCTTTGGCGATTTCGATCGCCACAGAAATTGTTGCCGCCCCGCCTATAAGTAATAAAAGCAAAGCTAGTAGGGGAATCCGTTTACTGTGTTTTTCTTTAAAAGACTCCACTAAAGTCCAACCAGAAAGAAAGAGAACGGTGAAAATCATCACCAATGCTGGCAATATAATAGTTTCTCCCAGTGCAAGCATATCAAAAACACTTATAAATCATTGATAGGATTTTTGAATTATCGGCAGGAAAGGTGAAGAAATCCGCGAGTAAAGACGGGGATGGGCAAGCAATAAAAGTCCATAACCACGTCGCTGCTTCATCGAGATTGCTGCCAGTACCTGGGTTAAAGTTTTCTCTTTTGATGCGTGTTGAAGAAAGATGATTGGTTCAGGATTTTTGATTCACCAGCTCCAAAATCTTGTCCACGGCCTCTTCCACCTTGACTGGCGTCAATACTCCGCCGCGCAGCTTCAATTCCACTTCTCCTTTGGCGAGTGATTTTTCGCCGATGCCGAGACGGATTGGGAAGCCGACGAGTTCGGAATCTTTGAACTTCACTCCGGGACGGTCGTCGCGGTCGTCCAGGATGACGTCTACTCCGCGCGCGGTCAGTTCGTCGTAGATTTTTTCGGCCAGCGTCATCACGGGGCTGCCGAGAATGACGCTCAAGGGCGTGATGCAAATGGTGTACGGCGCGACGCTCAACGGCCAGATGATGCCGTCCTTGTCGTTCGATTGCTCAATGACCGCCTGCAACGTGCGGGTCACGCCGATGCCGTAACAGCCCATAAAAGATGGTTGCTGCTTGCCCGCTTCGTCGAGGAAGAGCGCGTTCAACGCGACGGTGTATTTGGTGCCCAATTTGAAAACGTGGCCAACTTCAATGGCGCGTTGCACTTTGAGCGGCTGGCCGCATTTTACGCAAGGCTCGCCGAGCTTGACTGTCCGCAAATCGGCCCAATGTGTTACCTTGAGGTCGCGGTCCACAGAAACGTTTCGATAGTGAACTCCATCCTCATTTGCGCCGGTGGTCATCCCGGATGCGCCGCGCAGGCGGTGATCAGCGTAAACCGGGAAATTGGTGACTCCCACCGCGCCCAGGCTGCCGGGATGCGCTTCCAAAGCCGGAAAAATTTCATCGGCGGTCGCGGGGCGAAGATTGGCAGTTCCCAGCGCGCTGATCAGCTTGGCTTCGTTCAATTGGTCGTCGCCGCGCCTCGAGATCAGCACGATTTTGCTGTCCGCAAGATAAACAAGCGTCTTGATTTGTAATTCCGCCGGGACACTGTGCGGTGGCTTGGAAAGAGTCTCGATGGTCACGACGCCGGGTGTGGCGAATTTCTCAAGCTCCAACAATGGCGACTGGACGTTGGGTGTGACCGCCGCACTCGTCGCCTTCTCCATGTTCGCGGCATAATTGCAGGCGTCACAATGAACGACCTCGTTCTCGCCGGTTTCCGCGGGCACCATGAATTCGTGCGAGTGCTTGCCGCCCATGACGCCGGTATCGGCCTCGACTGCGATAGCCTTCAGGCCACAACGCTGGAAAATGCGCGCATACGCGTCGTACATTTTCTGATAGCTTACCTGCGCCAGTTCATCCGAGACGTCAAAACTGTATGCATCCTTCATGATGAATTCCTTCGCGCGCATCAGACCGAAGCGCGGACGGATTTCATCGCGAAACTTCGTTTGAATCTGGTAAAAATTCTTGGGCAATTGCCGGTACGAATTGATCTCGCCCGCGACCAGGGTGGTGATGACCTCTTCGTGGGTCGGGCCGAGAATCCATTCCTTCTTGGCGCGGTCGCGGAGCTTGAAAAAGACCCCGTTCGCCGTGACATAGCGGCCGCTTTTTTCCCAGATTTCCGGCGGCTGCATGGCGGGCATGAGCAATTCGAGCGCGCCGGCGCGGTTCATTTCCTCGCGCACGATCCGTTCCACCTTGCGCAACGCCAGGAGCCCGAGCGGCAGGAAAGTGTAAAGCCCGCCGCTGAGCTTGCGCACGAGGCCGGCCCGCAGCAGCAGTTTGTGCGACGTGATTTCCGCCTCGGCGGGTGTTTCCTTCAATGTCGGAATGAGAGTCTGGGTCCAACGCATAATGTGTATTTCAAATTTCCGAGTTCGATTATCGAACCATCCTAAACATAAAGCCGGGACATATTACAGACAATGCCTGCGCAAGGAAGCCCTTTCCGCACTTCTCCAAGTGCCAGAGTTGACTCATATTTAATGACATCGAAAATCATTGGAACGTCAACCGTCCCTCCGGGACTTGTGGTTTTCGAGAACGGAACCCGGCGTTGAAAACGCCGGGCTATTTTCGGTTGTCCCTCCGGGACAGGAACCCCCATGACAACCCCTTTGAGTTCCTTCACTTTACCGTGTTCACCAACGGCGCGAGGCCCTGGATGCGCACTTCGAGGCGGTCGCCGGATTCGATGGGACCGATGCCGCTGGGGGTGCCGGTGCAGATGATGTCGCCGGGCAGCAGGGTCATGTTGGTGGAGATGAAGCTGACCAACTGGTAGCAGTTGAAGATGAGCTGGTTGGTGTTGGAGTTTTGCCGCAATTGCCCGTTCTGGAACAATTGGATGGTCAGATCATGCGGGTCAATCTTCGTTTCCACATACGGACCCATGGGCGTAAAGGTGTCGAAGGATTTGGCGCGCGCCCACTGGCTTTCCGAATTCTGGATGGTGCGGTCGCTGATAT
>JAQGPB010000572.1 GCA_028293265.1 Pedosphaera sp.
GTTGGGGATTGCGTCTCGCGACGCGGCTGCCCGGCGCAAGGTTCGCCTTGCGCCGGGCTTACGCCCGATTTGCGAAGAATCGTAATTGAGTGAAAGGAGGCAGCCGTTTATGAGCCGCAATTCCAAAGACATCGCCGCGTGGTTTCCGCCGCAACATCCGAGAACCAGCGGATGCGCCGATCAATCCGCTTCGGATTTTTCGCGTGAAGCAGACTGGCCGGGCTGGGTTCCTTTGATCGTGCTGCCGGTTGTGCCATTGGGGTTCCAAAGCGCGCTCCCAGCCTGGGTGTTGATGTGGGCGCTGGCTTTGGCGCTGTTTTTTGGCTGCAAATGGCTGACATGGTGGCGTTGTCGCAGTATCGAATCTTCGCGGTGGCGTCATTGGGCTTATCTCTTCGCCTGGCCAGGGATGGATGCAAAAGCTTTTCTGGACGCGAGCGAGCAACCGGCGAAGCCGACACTGCGTGCCTGGATTGCCGGATTTATCAAAACCGCTTTTGGCGTCCTGCTCGTTTGGAAGGTCGCGCGATTGATTCCTGTTTCACAACCTTTGCTGGCAGGCTGGATTGGACTTTTCGGATTGGTATTGGTGCTCCACTTTGGGACGTTCCATCTATTGGCGCTCGCGTGGCAGCAAGCCGGCATCAACGCGCAACCGCTGATGCGCGCGCCGATGATGGCAACATCGCTCGCGGACTTTTGGGGGCATCGCTGGAATTCGGCTTTCAACCGGCTGGTGCAGGACCTCTTGTTTCGCCGGGTTCATCGCCGCCTCAATGTCGTGGGCGCGACGTTGGCAGTTTTTTTCGTTTCAGGAATGATCCACGATCTGGTGATCTCGGTGCCGGCGCGGGGAGGGTATGGATTGCCCACAGCCTATTTCCTTTTGCAAGGACTCGGTCTTCTTTTCGAGAGATCGGAACTGGGCCGTAAATGGGGACTGCGCCGGGGCCTGGCAGGACGAAGCTTCACCGTGGCCGTGACCGCAGTTCCGGCCTATTGGCTTTTCCATCCGCCGTTCATAAACAACGTCATCCTGCCGATGCTTCGCGTGATCGGCGCAACCTGAAAGGAACCATGAAAACTGAACATCTGACTGCGCTGCTTCAAATTGCCGGCATCCTTCACCTTGGCCTTATCGGTGCGGGTTTGCTGATGCCCCGAGTTGTCAACCTGCGCCTTCACCTCGCGACATTGCCATGCTTTGTGCGGCGGCTCTTTTGGGTTTATTACGCTTTCATTGCCTTCTGTTTGGTCAGTTTTGGCCTGCTAAGCTTCGTCTTCGCCGGCACGCTGGCGGCGGGGGGCGGCCTGGCCCGGGCGGTCTGCGGATTTCTGGCGGTGTTTTGGACCATACGCCTGATTGCGGCGATGTTTATTTTTGACGTCCGCCCTTATCTCACGAACGCGTTCTGGCGGCTTGGCTATGCCTTGACGAACATCGTCTTTACGTGCCTGCCGGTGATTTATGCCGTGGCTTCGTGGAAGGCGGGCGCAAAATAAAATCGCAATCATTGGCGCGATCAGGCCGGTGCTGTGGTTTTTCAAGACCACCGGCGGAAGGGAATTGCAGGCGATATGACTGGCATCGTTGCAACACGGAGCGGAAATCAAAGCACTGCCGCGAAGCATCGCATGCTGAGCAAGCGGGGCGAGCCGATGTTTTATGCGGATTGGCTGCGGGCGGTGTTCATTCATTATGAAGTGGATGCGGAAAGGCTGCAGCGGGCGGTTCCGTTTGATTTGGATCTCGACCAAGGCAGGGCCTATCTGAGCCTGGTTGCATTCACGATGCGAAACATGCGTCCGCGCATCGGGGGAAAATTTTCGGCGCTCTTGTTCAGGCCCATCGCCACGCATGATTTTCTGAATGTTCGTACTTATGTGCGGCATCGCGGCGAGCCGGGGATTTATTTTCTGGCGGAATGGCTTTCCAATCCTTTGAGCGTCCGGCTGGGTCCGGCGACGTTTGGTTTGCCCTATCGTTTTGCCCGCACCGAATACCAACATGAGCATGAAATTGGTTCATTGCGTGGCTCGGTGACTGCGGCGAATGATGCGGTGAAATTGGAATATCGCGCCGCAATTGATTCGCAGACGACGTTTGGCCCGTGCGCGGCCAATTCGCGCGAGGAATTCTTGTTGGAGCGGTACACGGCATTTACCGCGCGCAAATTGTGGCGGGGATTTTTCCGCATCTGGCATCCACCCTGGCCGCAAACGGGCATCGAGGTGAAAGTGTCGGATACCAGTTTGCTGACGGAGGCGTGGCCGTGGTTCAAGGATGCGGCATATATTGGCGCGAATTATTCGCCGGGGATCAATGAGGTCTGGATGGGGCGGCCGCATGGAATGCGCGAATGAATTTGCTTATTTCGCCTTCACTTGCGTCCAAATTTCATCGTAGATGCGCGTCTTGCCGCCGAGGTCTTCCAGAAATTCCAATTTGGACATAGTTTCGGCGGGCGGGTAAATGGCGGGGTTGTTCAAATCGGCGGGCGGGATGAATTGCCGCGCGGCTTGGTTGGGCGAGGCGAACTGGGTGAAGGCGGACAATTGCGCGCCGATTTTGGCGTCGAGGATGAAGTTGAGAAATTTTTCGGCCAGTTCGCGATGCGGGGCGTGGGCGGGCACGGCGAGGTTGTCGAGCCAGATCTGGCTGCATTCGCGCGGGATCAGAAAGACCGTCTCCTTGTCCTCGGTCATGCCGCGCACGCCTTCGCCGCTATAGACGATGGCCACGCGCGCTGTTTTGGCGAGCACTTTGTTTTTCGCGCCGACGCTGCCTTCGAAACCGATGGAACGTTTCTTGGCTTCGATGACGAGGTCGCGCGCGGCTTTCAATTGTTTTGGGTCGGTGGAGTTGAGGCTGCAACCATTGTATTTCAAGGCGGCGCCGATCATGTCACGCACGGAGTCTATCAACACAAACGAACCGGCTTGTTGCGCTGGATCAAAGAACAATGCCCAACTCGGTGTCAGCGGCGGTTCGCCTTTCGGTTGGCGGACGAACAGTCCCACGGTGCCCCATTGGTAGGCGACGGTGAAACGGTTGCCGCGGTCGTAAGGCGGGCTGGTGAATTTTTCGTCGAGATTGGTGAGGTTGGGGATGTTTTCGTGCCGCAAGGGCGCGAGGAGGTTCAGTTTTACCATTGCTGGCACGATATGGTCGGGCGGGACGACGACGTCATAGAGTGACGCGCCGCCGCCCTGCATTTTGGCGAGCATGCTTTCGGCGTCTTCATAGAGGTCAATGTTGACTTTGCAATCTTGTTCTTGCTCGAATTGGGAGACGATTTTGGGGTCAATATATTCGCTCCAGATGAAGAGGTTGAGTTTTTGGGGGGCGGACTGCAATGCCGAGCAACAATTGAGGCCCAGAAATGCGATGCAACAAAACCGAAGCAAGCAGATTAAGACACACCTCTCCATGAACCCCGGTCGTGGCGACATTTTCAAACAAGTGAAATCACGATAATTGCACGTCGTGATGGACATGGTGCCGCCCCTCTCCCCACTCGTTCCTCGCGGGGCGAGGGAGAAGAAAGCGTGCGGACGCTTCAGGGGTTCAAGGCGCCAATTGCGCTTTCGGGGCATTCCCTCCCCACTCCTACCTCGTGCGGAGAGGGAGAAGAGACTGAGCGCGTTAGTCGCTTTGCTTTTCTTAACGTCAACAGCCAGCGCAATTGCCAAACCACGCAAGCGACTTAGCCAATAGTTAATTCTTTTTCGCATAATCAATATCAAACTTTTTTGCCGCGTTGCAGCAGGGTGACGATCACCGTGCCGGCCACCGAGGCGAGGACGATGAGTGTTGAAAGCGCGTTGATATCGGGCGTGATGCCGCGTTTGACGGAGGAATAGATAAGGATGGGGAGGGTGGTGGAACCGGGGCCGCTGGTGAAGAAGCTGACGACGAAATCGTCCAAGCTGAGGGTGAAGGCGAGCATTCCGCCGGCCAAGATGCCGGGAAAAATCAGCGGCAAGGTCACGCGCGAAAAGGTCTGCCATTCGTTCGCGCCAAGGTCGCGCGCAGCTTCCTCCAGCGACGGGTCCAGCCCGATCAAGCGTGAGCGCACGACGATGCTGACGAAGGGGATTTGAAAGGTGACGTGGGCCAGGATCATCGTGGTCAGGCCGAGTTCAAACAAGCCGAGCCATTTTCTGACGAGCGAATAAAAGAGGAGCATCGCCACTGCCATCACGATGTCGGGAATGAACACGGGCACGTATAAAAACCATTTGAAGACGGTCTTGCCGGGAAAGCGAAAACGGTCGAGGCCGTATCCCAGCATCGTGCCAAGCACGGTGGCGATGATGGTGCTGCTCAGGGCGAGCAACAAGGTGTTTTTGGTCGCGCTCAGGGCCTGTGAATTTTCCCAAAGCGTGCCGTACCATTTCGTGGTGAAACCCTGCCAACCGGAGCCAAATCGGGCGGCGTTGAAGGAATAGACGATCACCACCGCCAGCGGCGCGTACAAAAACAAATACAAGACGCCGGCGGCGAGGTTTAATGGGAGCGAGGTGCGTTTCAAAGCAGTTGCGGTTCTCCTTTGCCTGCGGATTTGCGGGCGTAAACCCATAGTCCGAGCATCACCAGCACGAGGGCCACCACGGCGATGGCCGAACCGAACGGCCAATCGCGGCTTTGGCCAAACTGCTGCTGGATGGCGTTGCCGAGCATGACGGTCTTTGCGCCGCCCAACAAATCGGGAATGACGAACTGGCCGGTGGCCGGCAGAAAAACCAGGATGACGCCCGCGATCAGGCCGGGCATGATTTGCGGCAGGATGGCGTGGCGAAACACTTTCGCGCCGTTCGCGCCCAGGTCCATCGCCGCTTCCGCGAGGCTCCAATCGAGTTTTTCGACGGATGCATAAAGCGGCAGCACGAGAAAGGGCAGGTAATCGCAAATCATGCCGATGGTGACGGCAAAGGTTCCGGGATAGAGGGCATCGCCCGTCCCGATGACGCCAAGCGCGTGCGCCGCGCGGGCCAGCCAGCCTTCGGGCGCGAGCAGGATCTGCCACGCGTAAGTGCGGATGAGCAGATTGGTCCAGAAAGGAATTACCACGAGCGTCAGCGCCAGGTTTTTGAAACGTGCGGGCAGGCGCGCAATGAAGAATGCGAGCGGCAAGCCGGTGAGCACGCAGGCCAGGGCCGTTCCGGCACCGAGGGCGAGGCTGCGTGCGAGAATTACGGGATAAAGCGGATCGAAACCAAGCAGGCCATAACCGGCCAGGCGCTGGTAATTCTCCAGCGTGAAGGGGAGTTGCGTTTCGCCATAATCGCCGCGCGTCATGAAGCTGATGACGGCGACCGCGAGCAACGGAACCATCAGCAAGATGCCGAGCCAGACCACGCCGGGGCCGCTGGTGATGGTCGAACGCAATAGATGACCGTTCTTGGAAAAACGTTCGCCAGGCCGGATGTTGAATGCGCCAGATTTGGTTTCGGTTTTCACGTTAATCGTCCAATACCATCAACGCATCGGGCGGCAGTTGTACCAGTACCCCTTGGCCAGTTTCAAATCCCTGGCTCCCGGCGCGTGAATTCAAGGCGCAGGCATTCAAAGGCTGATCGTTGGCGCGCAGCCGGTATTGGGTTTCCGCGCCGCTGTAGATGACATCCT
Source organism: Pedosphaera sp. (assembly GCA_028293265.1). Next base: position 5,633 of record JAQGPB010000572.1, read on the forward strand.
CGATGCGCGCTGGAAATTGGTTGCCGGCGGGGATAGCGCTCGCAGGCATGAGGCCGATTTTTTCAGGACGGATGGCGAGCGTAATTTTTTCACCGGCGTTGATGCTGCGGCGGGCCGCGGTCAAATCCACGCGCAGTTCGCCGAGCGGCGTGGTAACGAGCGCATTGTGATTGGTGCCCGCTTGCGCCACCGTGCCATCAAGTATGTTGCATGACCCGAGAAAGCGCGCCACAAACCGCGTGCGTGGATGCTCATACAATTCTTCGACGCCGTCCAATTGCTCGATCTTGCCGGCGTTCATCACGGCGATGCGATCACTCATCACCAGCGCCTCCTCCTGATCGTGCGTAACAAGAATGAACGTGATGCCGAGGCGGCGTTGGAGCTGCGAAAGCTCGACCTGCAATTCCTTGCGCAGCTTCAAATCGAGCGCGCCAAGAGGTTCGTCGAGCAGCAACACTTCCGGTTCGTTCACGAGTGCGCGGGCGAGGGCGACGCGTTGTTTTTGGCCGCCGGAAAGCTGCGCCGGGCGGCGGTCCGCGAGCGGAGTGATTTGCGCGAGGGCCATGATTTTATCCACGCGTTCGGAGATTTGCGCGGCGGGGATTTTCTTCATGCGCAAGCCGAAAGCGACGTTGTCGCGCACGCTCAGGTGCGGGAACAGCGCGTACGATTGGAAGACGGTGTTGACCGGCCGCTGATGCGCGGGGATGGGCGCGGCGTCGCGCCCGCCGATTTTGAGCGTGCCTTCGTCGGGAAAATCCAGCCCGGCGATGATGCGGAGCAAGGTGGTCTTGCCGCAGCCGGACGGGCCGAGCAGCGAAAAAAATTCTCCTTGCCGGATTTTGAGAGAAACGCGTGAGAGCGCTTCCATTTCACCAAATCGCCTGACTAAATTTTCGGCCTGGATGGCGAATAATTCCGGGGCCGGATTGGGCGCAACCACTCTTTGGGAGACGGTCGCGAACTCTGCCTTTATTTGCACTGGACGCAGATGTAACAAACTTGTGCAGAAACGCTACAAAAAAATTAAAATATTTTTGGCGTTGGTTTCCGGACAGACTTCATGTGCCACGATGGACGAAAAACGCGCACAGCGCGAGTGGGGCATGGTGCCGTGATGTCCCCGCCCGCGCCAACGCAGCAGGGAACAAATTGTCTGGCCTATCCGTCTCACTCTGTGTTGTGCGCTGCTTAAAGTTGATGCGGCGCGAGCGTGCGTTTTGTCATCAATTATGTTGCAATCAAGGCTTGCCACGAGCACGAAGTCGGTTAAGAATTTGAAAAATTCGGTGTTGTAATGGAATGACGGAATGAGACTGAGCAGCGTAAAACAAAGCATAGGCCAACTGGAGGCGACCCTGGCTGACAACCCGGTGATGACCGTGGTGTTGATCATTGCCATTGGCCTGGCAGTTTTGATTCTTGGCGGAGTGTTGCTTGATACCTTCCTCGAGAAACGAAGGGCGCGGCAGAAGGCCAAGGCGGTCGAAAGACTGCACAAGCACCTGGCAAGCTTGCCGAACACCAAGTCTTGAAATTGGCTGGCCGCCGGGCACGGCACCTCCATTGCCTGACGTTTGTTGCTCCGCCCGTTCCCACCGGGTTTTCACCCCAGTTGTTCTTTTTGTTCCACGCCGGATACTAAGAGGGAGTATTCAGTTGGCTATATCCTATGAAAAAACTCTCGAGTATTGTCTTTTGTGCGGGGATCGGCTTCGGCCTTGCGGGTTGCGCCACAGATAATTGTCACAATGATCGCTCCCAAACATCCAGCTCAAGCGTAAATACATGGCATACCACCCACCATTGGAGCGACGGGTATTCGTTTTCGAATGATCCGTATAATCACGATCAGCTCGGGCCCTTTTTGGGGTTGGACCCGCAATTTCCACCTGCGCCCTTGCCTGCGTCCTCGACGCTGATTACAAGCCACTGAAACCTTTCGTGTCAGGGCAGCGTCTGAGAAGGTGTGCTGACGCCTCTGGCCAGAAAGCGATGGGATTATGACAAGGCCGCGCATTTGTTGAACCGGGCGGGATTTGGCGGCGCGCCCAGGGAAATTGAGCAGTTGTCCGACCTGGGCATGGAGCACGCGGTCGCCCGCCTGGTGGACTACGAAAAACTCCCGGATGCGACGCCCAACCCGGATTGGGCCAAACCCGACCCCACCCGCGTGGAGCGCTTCCGCAAGGCCCGTGACGCAGATCCCGAAGTGCGGCGCAAGATGATCCAGGAAGAGCAGCGAACGCAGCGGCAACGCTTGGTGCAGTTGAAGTATTGGTGGCTGGAAAGGATGGTGAAGGGGCCGCGGCCGTTGCAGGAAAAGATGACCTTGTTCTGGCACGGCCATTTTGCCACCAGCGCGGAGAAGGTCCGGGACGCCTATCTGATGTGGCGGCAGAACGACTTGTTCCGGCAGCAAGCCACCGGCAACTGGCTTGAATTGCTCACCGCCACGGCCAAGGACCCGGCCATGCTTGTCTGGCTCGATCAGGCGCAGAGCCGCAAGGAGCATCCCAATGAAAATTTCGCGCGCGAGGTGATGGAGCTGTTCACCTTGGGCGAAGGTCATTATACGGAGAAGGACATCACCGAGGCGGCGCGTGCGCTCACGGGCTGGACTTACAACCGGGCGGACGAGGAATTTGACGAACGGCCCCGGATTCATGATGACGGCGTCAAGACCGTCCTGGGCCGCACGGGCCGGCTGAAGGGTGATGATGTGTTGCAGGCAATTGTGGAGCAGCCGCAGGCGGCGCGGTTCATCACGGCGAAAATCTGGAATTATTTCGCCGGGGAGGAGCCTTCGGAACAATTGAGCACCGCGATGGCCGATCTCTTCCGGCGTTCGGGGAACAATTTCAAGCCGCTGCTCACGGCGATGTTCCAGAGCGAGGAATTTTATGCGGACAACATCATCCGCAATCAGGTGAAGAGTCCCGTGCAATGGCTGGTCGGAAGCGTGCGCGTGCTGGAGCGAGATTTGCCGGGGCCGTTCATCTGTTTCGGGCTGACGAAAAATCTGGGGCAGGATTTGTTCGCGCCGCCCAATGTCAAAGGCTGGGACGGCGGGCTGAGCTGGATCACGACCAACAACCTGCTGGCGCGTTACAATGAAGCCGCGATCTTGGTCCAAGGCGACACTCAAATGTTGCGCGCGACCCTGACCGGCGCAAACTTGGGCCTTCCCCAGGCCGCGAACATGATGATCCAGAATCGCCTGCAAAACGTGCGGTTGAATTCCGTGGACGTGGCAAAAATTTTGACGGAAGAGGAGCGCACCAACAAAGACAAATTGCTGGCCGCGCTGGAACGGCGGCTGTTGCAGGGAAAATTGCGCGGCAAACAGGAGCAGACCTTGCGCGAATACGTGGCGGCGCAGAGTTCGCTGGATGAGGCGGCCATTTTGAACGCGATCCGGCTGATGATGAGCACGCCCGAATATCAACTCACTTGACTTATGGCAGACCAAGATAAATCGCCCCAAGCAGCTCCCAAATCGGGATCGAAAACCCAGGCAATCCAGGCCAGCCTTAAAGCGGTGGCCATGGATATTTTCAAGAAAAGCCAGCGCCTGCCGCCGTTGTCCTTGCTTCTCCGCAAGCGCGGGCAGGAGCCGGAAGCGCCGCCGCAGGGATTTGAATTTGGCGATTTTTACCACATGTAAATTGGATAGCTTATGAAAACCGATCCGATTCTTCGCACCCGCCGCGAATTCCTCCGCACCAGCGTCCTGGGCGGCGCGCTGGCCGCGACGGTTCCGGCATTTCTCGCCAGCACAATTTCCGCATTGCAGGCCAGCGCCGCAAATTCCGCCGTGCAGACCGCCACTGGGCGCGATGCCGACATTCTCGTAGTATTGCAGATGGCAGGCGGCAACGACGGATTGAACACGCTGGTGCCCTTTGGCAACGATTATTATCGTCGCGGTCGGCCGCGCCTCGGAATTGCAGCATCGGACGCGCTCAAACTGAATGATGAAGTGGGGTTGCATCCAAGCCTCACTGGGTTTAAGGAGCTTTACGACCACGGAAGCCTGGCGGTCGTCCAAGGAATTGGTTACCCGAACCCGAACCGTTCCCATTTTCGTTCGACCGAAATCTGGCAGACCGCCAGTGATTCCGAGCAGTTCGAGAAATACGGCTGGCTGGGGCGTTATTTCGACAATGCCTGTTCCGGTTGCGATCCAACCATCGGTGTAAACATAGGCCGGCAGATGCCCCAAGCCTTCGCCGCCAAACATCCGCTCGGCATCAGCCTCGAAAACCCGCAGCAATATCGCTTCATCAGCACGGACCGCCGCCACCACGACGGCGCGGAGGAATCATTTCGCAAATTGAATGAGTCGGACGAGGGCATGGCGATGGATGCCGGCGGTGCGGGTAGCAATTCCGGCGACACCATCGGCGCGATTCATGGCAAAACCGCCCATACCGGTTCCGCACTCGATTTCCTGGAACGCACTTCGATGGACGCGCAGGTAAGCTCAGACAAAATCTTGGCCGTCAGCGGCAAAGTGCAAAACAAGGCGGATTACCCGCAATCACTACTTGCGACTTCGCTGAAACTGGTGGCGCGCTTGATCGGCGGCGGATTGCCAACGCGTGTCTATTATGTTTCCCAAGGCGGTTACGACACGCACACGAACCAATTGCCGACTCAGCAACGGCTCTTGAAAGATTTGGGCGACTCGGTCAAAGCCTTCACCGAAGACATGAAAGCCCAGGGCAACATGTCCCGGGTTCTGGTGATGACCTTCAGCGAATTTGGCCGTCGCGTCGCCGAGAATGCCAACGGCGGCACGGACCACGGAGCCGCCGCGCCGATGTTCATCATCGGCGAAAAAGTGAAGGCCGGCCTGCTCGGCAAATACCCCAGCCTCGCGCCCGCAGACCTCCTGAACGGCGACATGAAATACAGCGTGGATTTCCGCTCCGTCTATGCCGGCATCCTCGAAAACTGGCTCAAGACCCCGAGTGCGCCAATTCTTGGCAGGCAGTTTCAGCCGCTTGTTTGCGTTTAAAAGTCCAAGCATCAAATTGGAGATCGCAAAGTTGGTGCTTGATGACATGGGAGGGGTTCTCCGACGTGGTTCCCGACCGTTTCGGGTATGAGAAACGCTGAGTTTGCCCACCCCTGCTTGTTCTTGCCGTTAAACTTCGCCGTTGTATGCTCCTTTCGAGCGACATAATTTGAGAAGGGTCCGACTTGCATGAAGATTCAAGAAGTAATGACAACCATCAACCAGATGCAGGCGGATGGCATAATAGGCCGCTATGCAATCGGTGGAGCGGTGGGAGCCACGTTTTATCTTGAACCGGTTGCAACGTTGGATGTGGATGTCTTTGTAATCCTTCCCGCCAAAACCGGAGAATTATTTATCATTTTGCGTCCGCTCTTTGATTACCTGAAGGACCGAGGATGCGTTGTTGAAGGTGAACACATCGTTATCTCGGGATGGCCGGTACAGTTTTTGCCTCCGACGGGTCCGCTGGTAGAAGAGGCGTTGGAAAAGGCAGTCGAAAAGGAAGTAGGGGACATTAGCGTGCGTGTTTTCACATCCGAACATCTGGCAGCAATCGCGCTGCAAACCGGACGCGCGAAGGACAAGGCGCGGCTGCTCCAATTCTTGGAAGCCGGCGTGCTCAATGCCGAACGCTTTCAACATCTACTTGCGCGACATGGCCTGATGGAGCGGTGGCGGCAATTTGAGAAACAATTTCTAGGCGATCAAAAATGAGCTTCGATTTGGAAAAGATTTTCAGGGCCAAATGCGAGCAGCGCCAACAGCTTGCCGCGCTTCCCATCGTGGAAAAACTTGCCTTGCTGGATGCACTTCGCGAACGTGCGTTGACGATTGGGCAGGCCCGACAGGCTGCTGCTGGGGTCAGCGGCATGACTCTGCGCGAACAGGCTTCTGAATACGGTCTGCATAAGCCGGCAAAAAAGAAACCATGAATGTCGCCCTCCTTGCCAGGCAAGTCGGGCTATCCATCGCTGAACGGCGGCCATTCCGGCGCGGAGAAGCCATTTTGGTCGCGGTTTCGGGCGGATTGGATTCGATGGTGTTGCTGCATTTGCTTTCGCACTTGGCAAAGGTGAAGGAATGGCGGTTGACCGTCGCGCATTTCAATCACCAGTTGCGTGGCAGGAGCAGTGACGCCGACGAGCGGTTGGTGGAACGCACGGCGAAAAAGTTGGGTCTTCCTTTCGTGGTGGATCGCGCGAATGTGCGGCAATACGCCCGCGAACACAAATTGTCCCTCGAAATGGCCGCGCGAAAATTGCGTCACGGGTTTCTGGCGCGAGCGGCGGCCGAGCGGAACATTCGAACCATTGCGCTTGCGCATCACGCGAATGACCAAGTGGAACTTTTTTTTGTGCGGCTTTTGCGCGGGGC
>JAQGPB010000546.1 GCA_028293265.1 Pedosphaera sp.
TGTTCTTGAATGGCGTGCAACATCACCTCGGTTGAACTTTTCAATTGCAGCTTTTCCTTGATGTGCGCGCGAAAGGTGTTGATGGTGGCTATGGTGAGATTCAATTCCTCGGCAATCTGCCGTGTTCCCTTTCCCTGTCCCAGCATGCGAAACACTTCCAGTTCGCGGTCGGTCAGCTTCTGAAGCGCGGAGGAAGGTTCGTCGCTTTTGCCGCGCGTAAATTTTGCGAGCATGCTGGTGGACATGCGCGGACTGACGTAAATATGGCCGCCGAGCACCGTGGAAATCGCCGCTTCCACGGTCGCGGCCGGCTCGTGTTTCATCACGTAACCCATGGCGCCGGCGCGCAACGCACGCTCGGCGTAGAGCGATTCATCATGCATGGAAATCACCAGCACCGGAAGATCCTCATGCTGGTCCCGGATGCTCTTGACGAGGTCAATGCCGCTGGTGCCGCCGAGCGAAATATCCACCAGCACCAGGTCTGGTTTCAGTTCGGGAATGACCCGCAACGCCTCGGCCGCGTCCGCCGCCTGGCCGCAGACGATCAATTCAGGACGGTCGTCAATCATCTGTTGCAAGCCCTGTCGAAACAAAGGGTGGTCATCAACAATCAAAATGCGATTTTTCTCGGTCGGATCTTTTTTCATTGTCCAAACTAATGTTCCGCAACGGACATGGCGCCATTATGGCCCGGTTGTTTTTTTTGTTCCAGCAAGGAGTTTCGGGAGATTGGTTGAAAGAGGCAGGCAATCTCGGTGCCGTGACCCGGCCGGCTCTGCAAATTCAAAGTCGCGCCAATGACCCGCGCGCGGTAAAGCATGATGCGGATGCCCATCCCGGTGTTCTGGCTGTCCGGGAGCGAGAAACCGCAGCCGTCGTCCTGCACATCCAGCTCGCAACGTTCCTGCGCGGGGCCGAGCGTGATGGTGATGTTTTTTGCGCGGCCATGCTTCACGGCATTGGCGACGGCTTCCAAGGCGATGTAATAGAGATGCAGCGCGGTTTCGTTGTCCACAATGGCCGCCGGCTCCCCGGCGACAAAACGGCAATTGATCTTGAACACCTCGCTCGAATTCGTAGCCAGTTCTTCCAATGCGGAAGCCAGGCCGTTCTCCTCGAGCCGCACCGGAAACAAGCCACGCGCCACGCCCCGGGTATAATTGATGGCCGTATTGATCAAGCCACTGATGCCCTCGGCTTGGGATGATTCCGGAATGCCTTTTTGCTGCAACCGATTGGCGAGCGTGTGGCTCATGAAAGCAATTCCCGCCAATTGCTGGCAGACGCCGTCATGCAGGTCATGGCCAATGCGACGTTGCTCCCGGTTGCTGATCTCGAGTATTTCCCGCTCCAGACGCTTGCGCTCCGTAATGTCGCGGGCGATGCCTTCGACTTCAACGAATTGCCCTTCCTGCTCGATCAACCGCGTGCTGATCTCCAGTTTGACTGGCTGGCCGGAGGCGGCAATGAAATCCCACTCGGCCGTGGGCGGAGCGGTGCCTTTGAGCACCTGGTCAAGCCAGTGCTGCGCGGCGGCTTGTTCTTCCGCGATCACCAGGTCCACAATGTTCCGGGACAAGATTCGTCTGCGGCTCAGTTGCAAAAGCCGCTCTCCGGCCTGGTTGATGGAGGTAATATGCCCGTTCAGATCATGCGTATAGACCATGTCGTTGGCGTTCTCGAACAAGTTCGCATAACGCTCTTCCAAGGCCGCCTCATCTTCCAGTTTTTGACGGATTAATTTGGTCTGGGTCCGCACCTGGCGGCGCAACAAGGCCACCCACGCCAGGGCCACGGCGATGGCCAGCATCATGCCTCCGACTACGGTAAAGGTGTGGCGCGAAGTCCACCACGGCGGGGTTTCCAACAATTCGATATCACCCGGATTGTGCAGCAACAACCGAAACGCCGCCGGTTCGTGCCGCTCACCGCCTTGAATGGAACAGACTCCCGTCAACCGGAGCAGGCTGCCGGATTGGAGGGCGGGCGCTTCCAAACGCCGGGTCTGGGTTTCCAAGTTCGCCATGAATATGATCGGCCCATCTTGGAGCACCAGTTGCGGGCTGGCCGAGCGGGGGACGTTTTGCAGCAGCCGGGCTTTGATTTCAACGAGCAGGTTGTCATTCGTTCCGTGCAGGAGAATTTGTTCTGCGGACGTCCGGTTTGGCGCGGGCAGTGAACCGGCACCTATTTTCCGAACGGAGGCTTCCTCCAGATAAGGCGAAAAATCTCCGATTACGGGAAAGCCGAGCGCTTCCACGATGTCACCGATCTGAACTGCGTTAGTCAGAAGAGTCTGCGTACGTATGCCGCCCGTGGCGTCCTGGAGTATGAACCCTTGCCCGGGAATTCTGAGGGTGACAACGCCTTTGACCTTCACGCGGCGTCCGGCGGGCCGGGCTGGATCAAACGTGGCCACGGCTTCAATGGGAGTAGCAGCCACGGCAAAGGGATCCGCGGGAGCCGGTTCGAGGATGTTCACCTGGGCCAGGCTAGGCGCGCGCAAAGTGATGCCGCTCAATTGCCGGCGGACATTCGGTTCTGAAATGCAGGCGCCCTGCACGCTTACCAGCGCGTCAATAAGCCGGGTTGGCAGCGGCTCATCGCCGAAAATGGGGATGATCACCTTGAATCGGCCCTTGGGGCTCATCAAGCTCAGATTCACATGATCCAGTTGCGCGTCCACGTGGCGAACGACACCTTCCATTTCGACCCAGTGCGCATCCAAATGGCCGTTCGCCAAGTCCTCCAAATCCACTTTCACCGGTGCTGGCAGATTCGTCGTCCCCAAAATCCGAATCACAGAATTGCTTATTTCGGGAGCGAAGCCGCCCGAACTGGTCTGCCCCGTCAGTTCAACCCATTGACCTGACCGGACGTCATTCTGATTCACATCCACATAGATCGCGCCGCTTTTATCCTGGAAGAAACCGTTGTGCCAGCCGGGGTCCGCATAAGTAATGACACCTTGAAGCCGGACAGGGATTTGTTGCGCCGACTCCTCCCTTCGCAATTTCAAAATGTCCGAAACATTTGTCAGCACCGCCGGCAAATTGGTGGCCAACGAGACGTGCCCCGGAGGAACTGAAAAGACGATGGCTTGTGCCAAAGGTTGAACGACCTCAAAATAAGCGTTGTTCAGAAACACATCGTCCGGCGAAACCCGCAGGAATCCCCACACATCCACCCGGTCATCCACCTGACTTTGCAAGGCCTGGATCACCTGCGCGCGAATGACTCCGGTCGGGTCTTTCACGACCAATGATTTGCCCGGTTGGTAAGAGACGATCAAACCGTTGATGTGAACCGGGCTGTTGGTCCACAAACCCAGTTCACGGTTGAGCAGGCTGCCGATGGATACCACCGGCACCTGGGCTGGTTTTGTGCCGGGTTGTTCGAGGATGGAAATTTCATTGAAGCCCGGCACAAAGACCGAAGCTGATTCGAGCCGGCCATCCACCGCCTTGCTGGCATTGATACCCCGGATGCGGACCTTGGCACCGGTCAGTCGTGTGGCGTCGTTATTGTTGGTGGATATGGCTCCCAACACATACACGAGACAGTTTTGAGACTCCGATTGCAGCAACAGAGCAAGCCTTCCGCTGCTGGTTTCCGCTGAAAGCACCCGGCCGCTGGTTTCGATCCATTCGCACCAATCGCTGGCCAGTTGATTCAACTCCAGCCGTTTTGCTGCCGGGATCGTTCCGGGGCCGAGCACGGTCAATCTGCCGTTGGTCAACGCATTGTCCCGGGCGGTGATGCCGGTGATCTCCACCGACTGCCCGGTGGCGGGCTGCGTTGGAAAATCGTGCGGATTTAAGTAACCGGTTTCGTGCCCATCGCAGACATACAATTGGTTCCAGCCCGGATCATAGCAGAGCACGACGCCAGTCAAATGCACGGGGTGGCCTTGGAGCGCTTCATCGCGCGTCAGATTTTTTAACTGGTGAATGGTGACGATTGGCTCGGCGGCCCAAGCGCCATTGACACCGAATATCGTCAACAAACCACCGGCAAGCAAAGAGAGGCACACGCTCGCCCAGTCGCCGTTTTGCCGCCGGATTTTGGTGAATCGAGCAAGCATCATGCTGACCAGCATCGTGCGACGGTGATGCGGCATTTGCAAAGGAATTCGTGCCGCAAATCAAGGCGGCGTCTGGATGCGGTAAAAGCGCCGGAGCTGCGTGGGCGGATTGGGATCCTTGATCTGGAGAATCCCGCCGGTGCCATTGACATTATTGGACAGCGTATTCCAAGCGTTTGAATCCAAATTGCTGGTCCACAAAACCCGGTACAATGCCAGGGGCAGGCTGTTAAAACTCAGCTCAACCGCTTGATCATTGAATTGAATGGCAGTCAAACCGGGGGTGGAAAGGGATTGCTTGAGGGCTTGGAGCAGAGGGGCTTGCTGGCCGGCGGGTTGAGTGGGAAAATAATCTTCAGTCAGTTCCCAAACCATCACGCCGCCAAGGCCATGGTTGCGCGCATAGCTGACCTTGACCTGGCAGGTGTGCTGGTCATCGTAGGAAATGAAAGCCGGGCTGGTCGGGCTGATGCTGAGATAAGCGGCCTGGGCATTGGTGTCCCAATGGTAGAGATTCGACTGGTAATAGCTGCCGATGATCGTGGAATAGGCCGGCATGGTTACGGTGGGCGCGTTGGTGGTCCACGCCTGACGTGGCAATCTTACCCCCCCGGACGGAGTGGTGCCGCTGCCACCGGTCCAAACATAACCGTAAAAGGCGATGCCGATGCCGAGCTTGCGGGGGGCCACGCCGCCGGCGAGAAAATTGCTCACCGCGCCGTCCACAGAAGGAAGCAGCACCCCCGTGCTGGGAAACCGATAACCGCCATCGTAAACCGGCGAATTGAACCACGTCACCCACCCGCCATACGGGCCGGAGAGATCATAAGTCATGATGTTGATCTGATCGAACTGGCTTTGGAGCGAAGCAAAAATATGATATTCCGTGGCCGGCGGATCGCGATAATCCGAGTATGCGCCCGCGGCGGCGGTCAACAATTTCTGCTGCGAAAATCCATTCAAAGCCGTCCGCAACCCTTTGATCAAATTGGTATATTGGCTGGCATCCGCGGCAATCAGCGGCTCCCAATCCACGTCCACGCCGTCGTAACCCCAGGTGGACATGAAGTTCGTGACATTGCCGATGAAAGTGGTGAGGTTCGCCACGCTGGTTGCGCCTTGAAAACCAGATTCGCTGCTGGCGCCGCCCAAGCAAATGAGAACTTTTTTGCCGGCGGCATGCGCCCGGCTGATCAGGTCGGTTGAATGCAACGCGGTGATGCCGTTTCCACTGCTGTTGAGCGAGCCGTCGGCATCGGGAATCAACGCGAA
>JAQGPB010000582.1 GCA_028293265.1 Pedosphaera sp.
GAGTTTCTCACCAAATCTGTACGCCAACCCCTCTCCTGTCCCGCCCTCAGCCTCAAAACCATTGGCGTACCGCCTTTTTTCACCTATATCCGCTTTTTTCCGCATAAATAAAAAAATTATTTTTCTCTTTTCTCAAATGGCCAAAGCGCAGGAGTTCCAGGGGCCAGGGGCGCAGCTCGGCAGCACCACCAACCCGATGGCGATGCGCCCAGGGGGATGGGCGCGCGCACGTTTAACCCCGAACTGCCGATGGCAACTTGCGTTTTTGGAGGTGATGGCTTAACGGTACAGAATGAGTGAAGCAGAGCATGAAGAAGACTAAAGTAGTCGTTTTGGGCGGCGGCTTTGCCGGGCTTTATGCCGCGATTTACCTGGACAAAACGCTCGCCCGCCGCGGGGAGGTGGAATTAACGGTGATTGACCGCGAAAACTTCACTTTGTTCACGCCGATGCTGCACGAAGTAGCCGCAGGAGATCTCCATCCGACGGATATTGTCAACCCGATCCGCCGTATCCTCCGCCACGCCAGGTTTGTTGAGGCCGAACTGCAGGCAATTGATTTGTCGGCACGTTGTGTCCGGTGCGCGGGTGGGGTTACCAGGCTCGCGATGGAGTTCGGATTCGACCATTTGCTCGTCGCCCTGGGTTCGGAGACGAATTTCTTCGAGCTTCCCGGCGTAAGCGAGTGGGCCGTCACCATGAAGACACTCAGTGATGCGACACTGCTGCGCAACCGTGTGCTGGCTCTGCTCGAGGAGGCAAGCCTGTATGCCGACCCCGCGATGCGGCGGATGTTGCTCACCTTTGTAACGGCGGGCGGCGGTTTCTCGGGCGTGGAAACCACAGGCGCGATCAATGATTTGGTGCGCGAGGCGGTGGGTTCTTATCCCGAGTTGAGTGAAGAACTCATTCGAGTGATCATCGCCCACCCGGGCAAGGTCCTGCTGCCTGAACTCGGTGAAAAATTGGGCCGGTACGCCGAGTACAAACTGGGCGAACGCAAGGTTGAAGTGCTCAAAGGAGTGCGAGTGGCCGGTTACGACGGTTCGATCGTCAGCTTTGCCGACGGCAAGTCAATTCCCGCCGCGACCCTGATTTGGACAGCAGGCGTGAAGCCCAGTCCAGCCATCGACGCTTTGCCTTGTCGCAAGGAGCACGGCCGTCTCGCGGTGAATGAATTCCTGGCCGTCCCGGAGTGTCCCGGCTTGTGGGCAGTTGGTGATTGTGCCGCCGTGCCGGATTTGAAGACGGGAAAGATTGAGCCGCCCACTGCGCAGCATGGCCTGCGGGAGGGACGAATCGCCGCGAAGAATATCGAAGCAGCCATTCTCGGCAGGCCCATGAGGCCCTTTACCTTCACCACTCTCGGGCAAATGGCCACCATCGGACATCATAGCGGGGTGGCGATGATATTCGGGGTAAAGTTTTCCGGATTCCTCGCCTGGCTGATGTGGCGAAGCATCTATCTCATGAAATTACCACGTTTGCCCAAGAAGTTGCGCGTGGTGACGGGCTGGATGCATGATCTTCTGTTCTCCAGGGATCTGGAGCAGATGATCACCTTGCGCGATATTGAAGCGATGGCCCAATTGGCCGGGCGAATTCACACGGCCAACGCCCGAAGAAAAGCAGCGTAAACGCACTTCACTCCTGATGCAGCTTGCAATGATGCATCAGTCACATCAGCTCGTGGATAGCAGGTAGTATTTGACCCCATTCCGGCAGCCAGCCAGCCCGGACTAACATCTTGGTCTACTCGAGGTCCAATGAGCCGGCGGTTGACAAACCAGCAATCTGCCTGGTGGCGAGGGTGCTTTGTTGGAGTTTACCTTTTCCAATCCGGGTTCCTGACCCTTTTCGTTTGCCTGGCTGCATCCGGAAACGACGCCGTGCCGCCGTCACCAAACAAGCCCTGGTATCCACGCACCTTCAATGAATATGAAGCTGAACTGGCGCATGGTGCCCTTCAGCATGGACAAGAGGGAATCGAGATTGATCCAAACAAAGTCTATGACCTGCCGGAGCTGATTGATATCGCGCAACGCAGCAATCCGCAGACCCGGGTCGCCTGGGAGCGCGCACGCCAGGCCGCAGCAGCCGTTGGCCTAAGCAAGAGCGATTATTTTCCCTATCTCGCCGCCTCGGCAGGCGCACGCTATGAACATTTGTTCATCGAGTTCCCGACGCTTCAACAAGGACCAGGGCCGGCGGCGGTGTCAATTTTGGCCGGCGGCACGCTGACCCTTGACGCGGCAGCGGAGCGCGCAGCCCTCGGCGTAAAGTGGCTGCTCTTTGATTTCGGAGAACGCAAGGCGGCGGTAACTGCGGCGAAGGAAAGGCTGGTGATGGCGGACGTCGGTTTCAATGCCACCCATCAGCAGATTGTCTTTACGGTGACCCAGCGTTTCTACGAATTCAATACTGCGCGCCAGAAAGTTGAGGTGGCGGAGAGTTCCTTGCAGGCAGCGGAGACGATCGGGCGGTCGGCCCGGGCCCGGCTCGACCATGGGCTTACGACCAAGCCCGAGACGCTTCAGTCCGATGAACAGACCGCGCAGGCGTCCTTCGACCTTGAGGCGGCCCGCGGCGCGCTGAGTGACGCGCAGGTTGCGTTGGTGGAAAGCCTGGGAATTTTGCCCACCACCAGACTGCAAGTGGCCGAGGTGTCGGGGAAACCGATCCCGGAAAATTTCGGCAACTCCCTGGATGAAATGCTGGATCGCGCGCTCTCGCAACGTCCGGACCTCGTGGCCAAACTCGCCAACGTCCGCGCGCGGCGGGCCGAGGTCAAGAAGACGCGCGCCGCGTATCATCCAAAAATTACTCTGGACGCCAGCGCGGGGTGGGCGCAACTGGATGTCAGCGCCCAAGGTTCTCCATTCTTCGGCGGCAACCAACCCGTCTATGGGGGCGGCCTCGCCATCGAGTTGCCAATCTTCGACGGTTTCGCCCGGGGCAACAAACGCCGCCTGGCCGAGTCGGAGCTGCGGGCCGCCGAGGACGAACTGGCCGGATCGCGTGATGCTGTCATTCGGGAGGTTTGGCAGGCCTACACTGACTTCGGGACCGCTCTGCGCAAACAGGAGTCCGCAGCCAAGCTGCTTGCGGCTGCGGAAAACGCCTACGCTGCCTCGCTCGCAGCTTATCGTCAAGGCCTTGGCACCTATGTTGACGTGGCCAATGCCCAGCGCAGCCTTGCCGCCGCGCGCAGCGTCGTGGTTGACACCCGCTCGGCAATCTACACCGCAGCCGCCGCCCTGGCGTTGAGCATCGGAGACCTCGCCAGACCGGCTCCCCCATCCTCCCCCCATCACCCGCAATGAAGGCCTTTAGACGCTCAACTCTTGTGCTTCTGCCGGCAATTCTGGCGGGCTGCCGCTCAATGCGCGCTCGCTCGCCGACAATTGATGTCCTCGGCTCTTATTTTCCCGCCTGGTTATTATGCATTGTTGTCGGCCTTGCCCTCACCCTCATCACCCGGCAGTTGCTGGTCGGCTTCAACCTCAAAGTCCATCTGCATCCCGCGGCGCTCGTTTATCCTTGCATGCTGCTCCTGTTCACGCTGGCCGTGTGGCTGGCCTTTTTCAAAAACTGAAATCCTTATGGACGATTCGACCACACCGCCGGCTTCTCCCGGGAACAGCGTGCCGCCGCCGGCAGAATCTCCGGCGCCGGGCGAATGGCGCATGATTGCCGGTCATATCATCAGCATCTTGGTGATTTTGGGAGCGGTCGCATTGATCCTCTGGGTCTGGAGTGTGACCCAACATCATCCGCGCACCGACGATGCGACCGCCCGGGCAAATGTCATCGGCATCGCACCGCGCGTACGGGGGCAGATCATCAAGGTGAACGTGCAGGACAATCAGGCGGTTCAGAGCGGGGAAGTGCTTTTCGAGATTGACCCAGAGGACTACACGCTGGCGCTGCAAAAAGCCAAGGCCGATCTGGCCACCCTCGACCAGCAGATCGAGGTGGCCCGCGCCCAAGACTCCCAACTCAAATTCCAGGTCAAGGCCGCGGAAGCCGGAGTGGAGCGGGGAAAGGCCGAGCTGAAGCAGGCTGGCGACACCTTGCAGCGCATGCGGCCGCTTTTGTCCGAGGGCTTCACGCAGGCGAACGACGTAGATAAAGCGGAGACGGCGAAACAGGTTGCCGCCGCCGCACTCGCCGCGGAGGAACAGCAATTGAACCAGGCCCGGACCGCCTTGAGCGCCCTGGCCACTCTCAGTGCGCAACGCGCCGGCGCGGTGGCCGCCGTTGACCTTGCCGCGCTCGACCTTTCCTATTGCAAAATCATTGCGCCGTTTCGGGGCCGGGTCGTCAACCTGAACATCTCCGAGGGCGCCTATGCCAGCGTCGGCATTCCCGTATTCTCCCTGCTGGACACGCGCAAATGGTATGTCATGGCAAACTTTCGCGAAGCGGAGGTCCGCCACATGGGTACAGGCACTGAGGCGGTCGTTTACCTCACTTCCGCGCCCGGCCGCCGGTTCCGCGGAAAAGTCCAAGGAATCGGGTGGGCGGTCCTGCCCGAGGGTGAAGAGGATCTGCCGCCTCGCGGAGTGCCGTATGTGAAACGGGAACTGAACTGGGTCCGGGTCGCCCAACGTTTCCCGGTGCGGATCGAAGTGGAAAATCCAGATTCCAATCTGTTCCGCATGGGCGCCTCGGCGGTGGCAATCATCCAGGGCCCACCACCGAAATAGTTGATGAGCGCGACATTCCCAGATGCCCGACCTGCCAACCATGGCTG
>JAQGPB010000644.1 GCA_028293265.1 Pedosphaera sp.
GTGCCAATGATCACCGTGAGAATGGCAATGACCATGGCAACGATGGGGCGGTTGATGAAAAAGCGATACATGAAAAATCAGCTTTCGGGTTGACGAATGGCGCTGCCCGGATCGCTGCAGCATCTTGGAGTGCGCCGGCAGAGCGCATCGGCGACGGCGCTTTTGGCGGCGCGAACCCATCTCCCGTCTTTCGCATCTGCCCAAAGCGGTGGCGCGCTACGCTTGCCACCGCACTCCAAGACCTGGCGGAATTTCAACGTATCAAGCTGCGCACTGTTGGTTGACGGACCGCTGTTCGTTTGAGGCGCGAATGGTTTCGGATTCACAACCGTCCCTTCCTTGGCTTTCTGTATTCCCTCGACCACCACCCGGTCGCCGGGCTTGAGCCCCTTTTCGATCACCCAATCTGAACCAAATTGCACGCCGACCTGCACGTTTTGGACATGCGCCTTGTTCGACGCCTCGATCACCGTGACCTGGTAGGCCCCTTGCACTTCGGCCACCGCGCGCTGCGGCACGACGATGGCGTTGGTTTTCACCTGTGTCTGTGCGCGCACGAGGCTGTATTGTCCGGGGCGCAGCAAATAATCCGGGTTCGGAAAGAGCCCGACGATTTGCAGCGTCCCAGTGGTTGGATTCACCTGCCGGTCCGCGTAGTAAAACCTTCCTTTATGCGAATAAACCGAACCGTCGGAGAGAATCATTTGCAGGATCAAGGATTGATTCGTGACGGGTATGTCCACCAGATACCGCCAGAATGTCAGATAGGATTGTTCGCTGGCCTGGAAATAGACCCTGATCGGATCCACGGTCGAAACCGTCGTCAACGCGCTCCCAGACGGCCCGACCAGATTGCCGACCTGCAACTGCGCGATTCCCGCCAGCCCGTCAATCGGCGAGATGAGGCGGGTGAAACCCAGGTTCAAGCGCGCGCTTTCGATGGCGGCTTCGTCCGCCTTGATCGCCGCCTGGGTGGAACGATTGGTCTGCACGATATCGTCGAGTATCTCCTGGCTGATGGCCTGTTCCGCGACCAGCGGCGTGTAGCGCTTTAAATCTATTTCGGATTTGGCGAGCACCGCCTGGTCCTGCGCGAGTCTGGCCAGCGCTTGATCGAGGACGGCCTGAAACGGGCGCGGATCAATCTGGAAAAGCAAATCGCCCTTTTTCACCCGGCCGCCGTCCGGATAATCCTGCGTCCATAAATAACCGGTCACCTGCGCTTGAATCTGTGCGTTCACCAAACCCTCCAGCGTTCCGATCCACTCCTCAATAACCGGCACGTTCGTCGGGGCAACGGTGATGAACAGAACTTCCGGCGGCGGGGCCGGAGCCGGTTTTTTTTTGCAACCCGCCGTCAGGATGACGCAGGGCAAAATGCAAAAAAGACCGATGCGCCATTTTACAGCCAGATAATGAGGGAACATAAACTCTCTTTCCGCGCCGCAGTATAGCCTATTTTTGTGAAATGCAAAATGGGGAAACTATCCTTGTGCCGGGGATGTGTTCTGGTTTTAGTGGTGGTGAATGATACCCAGATGGCTTTGCTTTCTTTTGGCCGGCATCAGCGGCACGGTGACGGCGGCGAATGGCGTTTTGTATATCGCCACGATGAACAAGCTTTACGCGGTGCAAAAAGGGACGCGGGTTTCCCAGTTTTGAGCAATGCTTTCTTCCGTGGCCCGCAAAGCAGCGGTGACTGAAACCGCGTTTCACGAATTTTCCAAGAGCGCCGTCACGTTCACCCTCTCCTGGGGGAGAGGGCCGGGGTGAGGGCGGGCGTAACACTGACTGTTGCATTTATTCTGGCAGCCCGCTTGAAATGACAAGTCCCCGCGCCTTGCATTTATCATTGGTCAAAAGCCCGTTTTAATGCTTAAAACTTGGGTTCATGTTTGAATTGTTTAAAACAGATCCGGATTCGCACGCGCGCCTGGGGCGGCTGACCACGACGCGCGGCGTCATTGACACGCCCGCCTTCATGCCGGTCGGCACGCAGGGCAGCGTGAAGGCGCTCGACCCGCGCGAACTGCTCGAAATGGGCACGCAAATCATCCTCGGCAACACCTATCATCTCCACATCCGCCCCGGGCTCGACATCATCACCGCCGCCGGCGACCTGCACAAGTTCATCAACTGGCCCAAGCCCATCCTCACCGATAGCGGCGGCTTCCAGGTTTTCAGTCTCGCCAAAATCCGCAAGATCAGGGAGCACGGCGTGGAATTTCGGTCGCACCTCGACGGGTCGCTTTTGTTTCTCGGCCCCAAGGAAGCCATGAACATCCAGCGCGTGCTTGGCTCGGACATCGCGATGGTTTTCGACGAATGCCCGGCCCACAACAGTTCGCCCCACGTCATGCAGGACGCCGTCGAGCGCACCATCCGCTGGGCCGCGGAATGCCGCGAACAGCCGCGCGCGCCCGGCCAGATGGTTTTCGGCATCGTCCAGGGCGGCAGCGACGCGGAATTGCGCGAAGAGTGCGCCAAGAAACTGGTGGCGATGGATTTCGACGGCTACGCCATCGGCGGCGTGAGCGTGGGCGAACCGGAACCGGAAATGATGAAGGCCGTCGAAGTCACCGAGCCGTTTCTGCCGGCGCACAAGGCGCGTTACGCGATGGGCTTGGGCACGCCGGCGCAGATGGTCGAACTCGTGGCGCACGGAGTGGACATGTTCGATTGCGTGCTGCCGACCCGCGTGGCGCGCAACGGCACCGCCTTCACGAGCAAGGGGACCATCAGCATCAAGGCCGGCTTCAACAAGGCCGATTTCCGGCCCATCGAGGAAGGCTGCGAATGCTACGCCTGCAAGCATTTCACGCGCGCCTATTTGCGCCACCTCTTGAACGTCGGCGAAATCCTCGGCCTGCGGATGGTGAGCGTCCACAACTCGCATATGTATATGAAAACAATGGCGGACATCCGCGCCGCGCTCGCCGCCGGGACCTTCGCGGAATTCCGCCGTGAGTTCATCGCCAACTTTGTGCCCTCGGCCAAAATAATGATGGCACGGGAAGCGGCGCTGAAGGAATGAAGCAAGGCATTGGGACACGGAAATTTTGAACAGAAGCAAACGAAGAGAACGAAGGATGGATGATTGATTGGGATTTCCACCCTTTGTTTCCTTCGTTTGCTTCTGTTAAATCAGTTTCATTGTATCGCCAAGAGGGTGCATTTCTCGCGCCCGGGGACGGAGCCTCACAAGCGAAGCCTCGTTTATGTTCCGGCTCCGGGCGCGAAAGTCTCAATGCTTGTGTCCGAAATCGGCTTGTGTCAATGAGCAGACGGTTCTAAGATTGGGACTGCGGTTCAGCAAAGATAGCCGCTGAAGAAAGACCCGCATGGAGTTGTTTTACACAATTAGATCGTCTCTGCGAAGGATGCCTTACGGGCTCCGAAACATTACCTGCCTCTGTCTGGTGTTTACTCTTTTTTTACCCGCCGCGTTTCTTCCATTTGGAGAGCATTCAATTGACGGCGTCCAAGTATCTTTCACTGAGTTTTGGGAACGAGGTGGCGGTCCCTTGGTCGCGGGCATCGGGGTCACGTGTGGCGTGTTGGCTTATGGCTTTATCCGGGCGCGACGCTGGGTCCGTCCCTTGGCAGTTCTGCCGGGTTTCTTGCTAGCGGTTATTGTCCTGCTTTTCGAGCGCCCTTTCAACGCTGAGGTCATAGCAGCGGTTCTATTTTTTGGATGCCTCCCGATGTGGTATTTGTATCGTCGTCGCCCTGTCAGAGACTACTTTAGTCCTGACCGGGTGGACCGTATGGCGTAAACCCGCCCTTAGAAAGCAACTTTGAGAGCCTGCGCCTGGCTGTGCTCGTCTCGCAAGTGCCCGTAAGTTTCCATGCACAACGCTCCGCCGTCCTGGTCGCCCAGCCAACGTGAGGCGGTGGGAAATGCGGAGCATAATTTAAATCTTAGTTCCGGGCGCAAAAGTCCCAATGCCTTTGGCGAGAATCGCCTTGTTCCCGCAAATCTGGCATTTTAACATACGACCGCTGGTTGTATATTAATTGCTAGGCTATTTGACCCGCACTTTATGGCACAGCGCGAACAGATTAGCAGAGGACGGCTTCGGGCGCAGATTAACGTCGAGCCGATACAGGATGGCAAGGTTTGCATTTTCTGCCCGCCGGAAGTTTCAGAGCGTCTCTATCAGCACCTTGCCGCCAAGCACATCTCATCATCACCACCGAGGCGCGCCATCTTCGGCACTTATTCCGAGCTG
>JAQGPB010000010.1 GCA_028293265.1 Pedosphaera sp.
TTGCCAAGGTGGTCAGTTCCACGTCCGCTTCGCAATGAAGAACGACAGGTTTCATTCAATGGCTGCATACGCGCGGCGCAACGCTTCTTCGGCTGGCACTGGATTCGCCCGGCCCTCGCGAAAATCCTGGCGTCGGCGTTCAATTTCCTTGCGCCATTCTTCGCTGACATCATCCGAAAAATCCTCGTTTTCCAGGCTCGTCAGCAGGCGATGAGCAATTTCGGCGCGCGCATCACGCGGCAGGCTCAATGCCTCGATGCAAACTTTTTCAGTGATTGTGCTCATAATTCAATGTTTTAACGCTGCAGCCAATGCTACATCGGCGTTCGTTGCGGCGCGATTCGTTTCCTGCGCGCGACGCTCTTCATCCGCCGCGCCCTTGGCCACGAATTCGTCCTTGAACTTGGCCACGAAACTTTGCACGGGCCAGGAGCAAGCCTCGCCAAAGGCGCAAATCGTCCGGCCGCCGGGGATGTTGTCCGCGATCTTCACCAGGTAGTCCGCGTCCTGCGCGCGGCCTTCGCCGTGCGTGAGGCGGTGCAGCGCCTTGCTCATCCAGAGCGAGCCTTCGCGGCACGGCGTGCATTGGCCGCAGCTTTCGTGCGCGTAAAATTCGCTGATGTTGGCGAGCGCCTCGACGATGTCGGTCGAATCATCAATCACAATGATCGCGCCGGAACCCGACATGCTCCCCGCCGCCATCAACGAATCAAAATCATATGGCAGATCAAGCACGTCCACTTCCTGCTCGATGTCCTTGCCGTCGGGACCCTTTTTCTTGAGCTTGAATTTCTCGCCGGCCTTGAAAACTTTCGACGAAGAACCGCCGGGAATGATCGCCTTCAACTTCCGTCCTTCACGCAGGCCACCGCAAAAATCATTGATCAACTGCCCGATGGTCGCCTTGCCGACTTCCACCTCGAAATAACCCGGCTTCTTCACCTGCCCGCTCACGCTGACGATGCGCGTGCCGGTGTTGTTGGGCGTGCCAAGCTTCGCAAATTCCGACGCGCCCATCGCCACGATATGTTTCACCGCGCAAAGCGTCTCGACGTTGTTGACGATGGTCGGGCATTGATAAAGCCCCAGCACGGCGGGGAAATACGGCGGCTTGATGCGCGGATAAGCGCGCTTGCCTTCTAGCGATTCGATCAAGCCCGTTTCTTCGCCGCAAATGTAAGCACCGGCACCGCGGTGAACGTGAATCTCCAGATCATAACCGCTGCCAAGAATATTTTTGCCCAGAAAATTCTTCGCGCGCGCCTCGGTCAAGGCGCGGTTCAGAATGCGCGCCCCTTCGACAAACTCGCCGCGGATATAAATATACGCGAGCTTCACGTCGTTCGCGAAGCACGAGATGATCATCCCCTCGATCATCTGATGCGGGTCCTTATAAAGGATCTGCCGGTCCTTGAAAGTGCCCGGCTCGGATTCGTCGGCATTGCAGATCAGATAAATCGGCTTGCCGCTCCGACGATCCACGAACGACCACTTCAAGCCGCACGAAAAACCCGCGCCGCCGCGCCCGCGCAAGCCGGAGAGTTTGACATCGTCGCGGATTTGTTCCTGCGCCGACATCTTTTTGCCGTCTGGCAAATCCTTCGGCTGAATGGCCAGGGCTTTTTTCAGCGCTTCATAGCCGCCGTGGCGCAAATAGCATTCGGCATCCGGCGTGTAACCAGGCTGGTCGGCGTATTTTAATATGAGGCGATATTCCGAGGGCATCAGTTGATTGCGGTTTGCGGGGGTGAAAAATGCTCGATCTTGGCAGAACGTGCGTATCTCATCACTGTTCCTGCCACGGAGTGGCATAAACACGAATAGCTGTGGGTGCCAACCCACGGACGGATGGTTGGAAGACCGGTTCGGCCATGACAGGGCCGGACAATTTTTGTGGCCGCTGACCGCAGGTTACACCTGCGGCTACTCATATTTGGCCCCTGCAGGGCCGAAAATCCCAGAACCGTGTCGAGATACGCCCTGGCAGAACCGAATCTCAACCCTTGGCTTGACTCTGCCGATAAAACCACTAGCTTTTCAATTCTGGTATTGCCGAATGGTGTAATGGTAGCACGGCTGCCTCTGGAGCAGTCTGTCATGGTTCGAATCCATGTTCGGCAGCCACTTTCAAGTGCGGAGTGCGGAGTGCGGAGTGCGGAATAAATCATTTGCACCCTCCCAAAATTTCATCCGCCTTCTGGTGGCTCACGCCTTCGTAAAAATCATCGTTGCACATCATCACCGGCGCGGTGCCGCAACTGGCCAGACATTCGACAAACTCGACCGAAAATTTGCCGTCCTTCGTGGTCTGCAATCCGTGGCCATGGCTGTCCAAGCCCAGCTTCTTGCAAAAGTGCTCGTGCAACTGATGCGAGCCGCCCAGCGCGCAACTCAGCGTGCGGCAGACTTTCAACACATACTTGCCCGCCGGCTGCTGCCGGAACATCGGATAAAACGTCACCAGCTCATACACATTGATCGGCTGCAAATCGAGCTTCGCCGCCGTCCATTCGATGGCCTCCTTCGACAAAAATCCAAAATGCTCCTGCAACGCATGCAGGAACATCAGCGACGCGCTCCGCTTCTGCGGATAATGCGTCACGAGTTCGTTCAACTCGGCCTCAAGTTTTGCTGGGACGGTAAAGCTCATGCCGGTCAATGTGAATGCAAGGCGATGCGGTTGCCTTCGCTGTCCACCACCACGGCACGAAAGCCGTAGGGGCCGATCGGATGTTTGGGCTGCGCAATCTTGCCGCCGTTCAACTCGACCTGCGCCAGGGCAATATCCAGGCGGCCCTCGCAATTGAGATAAATCATCGGCCCGTCCATCGAAGGCTTTCGGTCCGCCATTTCCACCAGGCAGCCGCCAACGCCTTCCTCGGCATGAGGCAGAAGTCCGAACGTCATGCCCGGATGGGACTCCTTGCTCACCGTCTGCCCCAGCACCGCGATGTAAAACTTGATCGCGCGGTCAAGATCGGTCACCGGGATGTCACACCAGACGATCTGGTTCTTTTTGTTCATGCTCATGCGCGTATTTGGTTTTTAGGTTATCGGTCACACTCCCCCATCACGAAATCCAGCGAACCAAGGATGGACACCACGTCGCTCATCATGTGGCCGGGCAAAATGTGCGACAAAATGCTCAGGTTTACGAACGACGGCGCGCGAATCTTGAGCCGGTTCGGCGTGCCGCCGCCCTTGCTGTTGATGTAAAAGCCCAGTTCGCCCTTCGGATTCTCCGCGCCAAAATAAACCTCGCCCGGCGGCGCGTTCTCACCCTGCGTCACGAGGATGAACTGGTGGATCAGTTCCTCCATGCTCGTCAAAACTTTTTCCTTCGAAGGCAGCACGGTCTTGCCGTTGGGAATGTTCACCGGCCCGCCGGGCAGTTGATCCAGGCATTGATGCAGGATGCGCACGCTCTGCCGCATCTCCTCCATGCGGACGAGGTAACGGTCATAGCAATCTCCCGCCGAACCAGTCGGAATGTCGAACTTCAACTGGTCATAGACGAGATACGGATGCGCCTTGCGCAAATCAAAATCCACCCCGCTGCCGCGCAAATTCGGCCCGCTTAACGCATAATCAATCGCGTCCGCCTTCGAGATCACCCCGACATCCCGCGTGCGATCCACGAAAATACGGTTGCGCGTGAGCAGCTTCTCCGATTCGTCAAAATTCACCACCACTTCGCCGAGGAACTTGCGGCATTGCTCGACCCAGCCCGGCGGCAGATCACGCGCGACGCCGCCAATGCGCGTGTAAGTGGTCGTGAACCGCGCGCCAGTCAGGGCTTCGATGAGGTCGTAAATCTTTTCCCGCTGGGTGAAGGTGTGCAGAAAAACCGTCAACGCGCCCACATCCATCGCAAACGCGCCCAGTCCCAGCAGATGCGACGAAATCCGCGCCAGTTCGCAGCAGATGACGCGGATGTATTGGCAGCGCGGCGGCAGGTCCTTGTCAATGCCATGCAGTTTTTCCACCGCCAGCGCGTAAGCCACATTGTTAGCCAGCGGCGCGAGATAATCCAGCCGGTCCGTGTAGGGAATGAACTGGGTGTAGGTCATGTTCTCGGCAATTTTTTCATCGCCGCGATGCAGATAACCAATGTCCGGCGCGGCCTGGGTGATGATTTCGCCGTCCAGTTCCAGCACGATGCGCAACACCCCGTGAGTCGCGGGATGCGACGGCCCCATGTTCAACACCATCTTCTCGCCCTCCATGTCGGGCAATTCAGCCGGCGAAGCCGGGACGACGGCGGTTTCCGCCGCCGCCGCGAACCGCGCGGGCGGGTCTCTGAATTCTATGTCGTGAACTTCGGCCATGATCAAAATGGATTTTAATTTTCCGCCACCAGCATGTTCGCATCCCGGATCAGCACCCAATTGCCCGCCGGTTGTTTGCGTAACACGGAAAGCGTATGTCCCGAACGGCGCTTCGCCGCCCCGCTTGGCAACGGATGAACCGTCACCGACAGACGCGTCCAACAATATGCCAGGTCCCCGGAAATCTGAATTTCCTGAATTTCGCTGTTCCCTTCCATGCGAAATTTCCCTTCCATCGCGCGCGAGGCCGCGGCAAAAGCCTCGCGCCCGCGCATCGGCGGCTGTCCCGGGACCAAAAAAACCACGTCCTCGGCCATCAGGCTGAGCACGGTCGCCACATCGCCAGCCGCCGAGGAACGCAGCCACGTCGCAACCAGATCACGGATTTGTTGCTCGTCGCTACTGACAGCTTTATTTGGGTTCGGCGCGGTCATCAAATTATTTTTCGCGTAGCAAAGCCCGGAACCCTGCTTGCTCGAAGTGAATATCAGTCGTAAGCGCTTCCGAAATTCCCTCTTCGATCATTGTCAGAAAGGACAGGCAGTCCGTCAGACTCCAGTCTTTATCCTGGCGCTTTGAAAAAAATTCCAAGCCGCTTCGCAAATGCGCTTCACTCAGAGGCAGGACTGCAAACGCCGGATCTTGTAAAATGGATTTGATCAGTTTGGAACCCGCCGAGCGAAATTGCCTTTTAGCGAGGCTGTTGCCAACTTCCAGCAGCACTGCCCAGCTCGTAACCAGGGAATAGTCCTGAGCTTCAGCCTTCTGATACCACGCGACCGCTGCGTCATGCCATTGATCCGTTTCCACGGCCAACGCGACTAGAAATGCTGCATCCACAAATGTTAACTTTGCGCTCATTTCAAAGGCTTTTTGTGGTAAAGATACTCATCCAAATTTTCCGAAAAATCTTTGGGTCCCTCTAGTTTTAACGAAGCGGCAAATTTTAGCGCGGAATAAGGCGATCCCTTGGCCTTCTTTCTAGGAGTGCGCACAATAATCTCGACTGGCGAGAAAGCAGGGAATTTTACCGGTTCTTCCGGCCGAAAAACCTTGCCGTCAAAAATGGCTTTCAATGTCTGGGTCATATTTTGTCCTTCTTCTCAATCGGCCCCGGCCCGTGCGCATGGCCATGGGCTTCTTGAATGTCTTTCCGCCGTTCCAGTCGCGCGTTGGTTTCGAGCGCGTCGGTCTCCGGGATGCGCACGCGCGGTTCGCGGGCGATGCGGTCCTTGCCCCCGGCGATGGTCACGAACGGCCCGCCTTCCAGCGGCGCGGGCTTGGTGAACGCCACCTCGGGCAGATCGGTCGGCTTGCCCGCCAGCGGAAAATCCTTGCGCAACGGAAAATACGGATACCCTTCCCACATCAATATGCGTCGCAAATCCGGGTGCCCGCGAAAACGCACCCCCATCATGTCGTAAATCTCCCGTTCGTGCCAGTTTGCCGTCCGCCAGACGGTGCTGACGGTCGGCAGCTCGGATTTCTCCTCGCTGACATCGGTTTTCAGCCGCAAATGCTGGTGATGCCCAAGCCCGTAAAGCTCATAAACCACCGTGAAACGCGGGTCTTCCCCGTAATTATCCACGCTGGAAATGTCCAAAAGATAATCGAACTTCAACGCCTCTTTCGCAAACGCGCAAACCTCCGCGATGCGTTCGGCATCCAGCACCTTCAACGTCACCTCGCCGCGAAACTCCGCCATTTCAGCGATCAAATCGCCGAATTTCGCCTTGAGTTGTTGCGCCTGTTCCATGGGAATAAAGTTCCAGTTTGACGATTAAAGTTACAAATTTAAGCCGCCACTTTTCGCTGCGTGGACAACACCGGTTCTTTGGAAATTTTATTTTGCAGCTTGATCAGCGCATCCAGCAACGCCTCGGGCCGCGGCGGACAACCCGCCACATAAACATCCACCGGGATGATCCGATCCACGCCCTGCAGCACGGCGTAGCTGCGATACATCCCGCCCGTCGAGGCGCACGCCCCCATCGCGATCACCCACTTCGGCTCCGCCATCTGGTCGTAAACCCGCTTCACCGCCAAAGCCATCTTGTAAGTCACCGTGCCCGCCACGATCATCACGTCCGATTGACGCGGGGAAAACCGCATCACCTCCGAACCAAACCGCGAAATGTCAAAACGGCTTGCGCCCGCCGCCATCAATTCAATCGCGCAGCACGCCAGCCCCATCGGCATCGGCCAGAGCGAATTCTTGCGGAACCAGTTCAGCGCGGCATCCACCCGCGTGACGATGACCTCGCCTTCGATCTTCG
>JAQGPB010000040.1 GCA_028293265.1 Pedosphaera sp.
ATCATTTCATGCCACGCTCGGTTTCAAGCCGAATGGAAATCTGGTCACCCTGGCCGACAGCGTTCAGGGAGTGACTTCGCGCTTTGCGGTGCCGGGCAAGTTGAATCTCCAAGGTTCCGGCACGAGCCTTTATCCGCTGGCTGCCGCAAGCGATGGCTATTTCAACAATTGGGAGAGGAGCCGAATCGTCCGGAAGCGAGGTTCTTCACTTTCGCGGGCAAGCTGCGCACGCCGTTTTTCGGCGACATCAAGGTGCAGTTGCTCATCACGCCTTCCTCGGGCGGCGGTTCGACTCCGGTGATCGGGTTGGCCGGCGGCTGGCCCGAGCCCGATGGCAACGGCGCGGACATGGGCTGGAATATCAACAAGGCAAATTTCTTCAACACCACCAGTTTTGATCCGCAACAATACGGTTATCCGCTGGCGGCGGGTTCGGTGGGCAATTACATCAACTCAACCAACGAGATGTTCCATCCGCGCGCGCAACGGAACTGGCTCGACGTCGCCCAGTTTGATTACCCGCTGCAATGGGACCCGGTGTTGCGCCAGTTCCACGGCTTCGCCGAAGGCAAGGTCAGCCTGCTCGTCTTGGATCTCAACAGCAGCTTAAAACATCTTTCGCCAGGGAATATTGATTTTGATTTCTCGCAAGACCTCAATGTGCAATTGCCAGGCTTGAAAACGCTGGACCTGGCCAACGATGCCGTCAACGAACTCAACGGCCCGCTCTCATCACTATCGAATGCGCTGCGTCAGGTTTTTGGCCAGGAGTTGGACACCACCGGTTTGACCCGCGGTTTCCAAAGCCTGCAAAAAACCCTGCGTGAAGGTGCCAGCGACTTTTTCCAGCCCATTCTGCAACCAGCTTTGCAGGGAGCAGTCAACGATCTCGACGCCAATCTGGCCAAGTTCCGCCGCCGCGCACCCGGGCAATCCGCAGGCATTCCTGGACAGCATTACAACCGCCATCGCGCAAGTGACCAATGAACTCGCCTCCGCCATCATCAGCAATCCCTTGGCAATCCAGGGACAAATAATTTCTACCGCCTCAAGTATCCGTAATCCTGATGGCCCAGCTCCCGCTCGATTCGTCATCACCTTTTTTACACTTGTGCTCTGCGCATGTTTCAGATGGCGCAGCAGACCATTGTCCGCGCTCAGGCGAATGGCGTGGTTGGCATCAAAAAAAGTGCGATTACTTGGATGAATCCGCCTTGACGACCTCTTCCGGTCCAAAGCGGTAGTTGATGCCAAGCTGGTCGAGACGGCGGCAGTCAATTTCCAATCGTTGGTTGAATCCATTCCAGTCACGTGAATTCTTAGGCGACCAGACCACTTCCGAAAGCGCGCACAGGCGGGGGAACACCATGTACTCCACGTGTTTCAACGACGGCATATATTCTGTCCAGACATTTGCCTGAGCACCTAGAATATGAACACGATATTGCGGTTCCAATTTCTCCGGCATCGGCTCAAAAGCGTAAACCTGCGACAAGGGAAGATAACCCCCGATAGCGTGAGGCTCCGTCGAAAGGTCCTTCGACTGATAGTGGTCGAAATAACAATCTGCCAGCGGCGACATCACCACGTCATGTCCGGCGCTGGCGGCTTCGGTTGCTCCGCCGACCCAATCCATCACGATCGCATTTTGCGCGAGGCCGCCTTCGCGGATTTCGCTCCAGCCAACCAGATTGCGCCCGTTGGCATTGACAAATTTCTCGACACGCCGGATGAAATAGCTCTCCAACTCTTGCGGCCCTTTCAAGCCCTCCTGCTGGATTCGAGCCTGGCACTTCGCGCAATGTTTCCAATTGTCAATCAGCACCTCATCGCCGCCGACGTGTATGTCCTGGCCGGGAAAAAGTTGAAAAACTTCCGTCAGCACATCTTGGATAAACGCAAACGCCTCGTCGTTGCCGGCGCAAAACACGCCGTTGAAAACTCCGCCCGGCAGGTCGGTGGTGAACGGTCCGCCGGTACAGCTCAATTGCGGATAAGCCTTGAGCGCCGCGCTGGCGTGGCCGGGCATTTCAATCTCCGGCACGATGGCAATATGCCGTGCTGCCGCATAGGCCACCACCTCGCGAATATCGGCCTGGGTATAATAACCGCCGTAGCGCCCATCCGGCCCATAGGCAGTGCTTGCCTTGGGATCGAGGCCGAACCCGGTCGCCTTGCGCCACGCGCCCATTTCCGTCAAGCGCGGATATTTTTTGATCTCAATCCGCCAGCCTTGGTCGTCCACCAGATGCCAGTGAAACCGGTTCAGCTTGTGCAGCGCCATACCATCGAGGATTTGCTTCACCTCTTCCTTGTCAAAAAAATGCCGCCCCACATCCAACATCATCCCGCGCCATTTGAAACGCGGTTGATCTTCAATCTGGACACACGGAATTTCCCATTTCGCGCCCGCCGCTTTTTTTGCCGCGAACACTTCCGGCGGCAAAAGTTGCAACAACGTCTGCACACCGTAAAAAAGTCCGGCAGAATCCTTCGCCCGGATGATGGCCGAAGCCGGCGTGACGCTCAGTTCATAACCTTCGTCGCCCAATTCTGATTTCGCATCCTTGGTGGTCAGCAAGATGCTCCCCGTTGGCAGCGTCTTCGGCAGGCTCGTGCTGACCGCAAGTCCGTAGCCTGTGGACTTGCGCAGTTGCATGGCCAGATATTCTCCCGTTTCACCGGCTGCCGCATCCACGAAAATCCTGGAGCCAGCCTTCACTTTGAAGCTCCCTTCGTGTCGCTCCATTTTTTCTGGCAGCGGGACGATGCCGAGTGCATTCGTGTCGCCCGCAAAAGCAAAGGCGGTGGCAGATAAAAAAAGGACGCTTGCGATTACCGATTTCATGGAAGGATTTGTTCGATTTTTAAAATGGTGTTCTCTGCGTCATGGCGTCTTGGTGGTCACAGCAGCAGCGTCTGCCACGACCACGGCCGGCCTTTGCCCGCCCTCGAAGTGCTCCTCGATTTCCTCCAGCGTCTTGCCCTTGGTTTCCGGCAGAAAGAAAACCGCCGTGATGAAATAAAGCACGGTGCAACCCGCAAACATGAAAAACATGGTCGAGTAACCGTACTTGCCGACCGTCGGCAGAAATGTGGCCGCTATGGTGGTGGAGACGGCCTGATTGATCAGCAGCGCAATGCTCATGCCGTTGGAACGAATCCGCGTCGGCATCAATTCGGACAACGCCAGCCACACGCACACGCCGGGGCCGACCGCAAAAAATGCCATGAACGTGAACAGGCAGATTGCCACCAGCCAGCCATTCCGGGCGCTCGGAACCGGGGTGATCAAGGCATTCTCGATTTTGAGCGGGGCAACGCGCGCGGCTTCGAGATTGGCGAATGGATTGGAGAAAAATGCCACCACCTTGTTGGCGGGAATGCAGCTTTCGCGCGTGAGTTCCAGCGGCTGCGCCGTGGTATCGTCCGAACGCACCACCTTGGTCGCCGCGCGGCAATCGCCGTACGCGTAAATGACAATCAGCGTGGTCGGCTGGCCGGTGATTGGCGCGCGGGGCTGGCCTTGCACAGCCATGAATTCGCGGGACGTTTTTTCGTTGAAGTTGAGGGTGAGTTTCTGGTCCGTGCCGACCATGGCTTGCACCGCGTCCCGGCAATCCACCCGCAGTTGTTCGGTCTGGTGAAAGAATGCGCCGGCGCAGAGGAGGGAGACGATGATGCCGGCAGTGCCGATCCCAAGCAAGAATTTGCGACCTTTTCGATCTACGAGCATCACGCCGCCGATGGTCAGGAGGAAATTCACCAAAGTAAGGACGACATAACCCCAATGGGCCTGGACATCGGACAAGCCGCCTTGCAGCAGGATGGCGGTATTGTAGCCGATGATGGAGTTGATGCCGGTGGCCTGGTTGCAGGCGAGAATGATGCAGGCCAGCACGAAGGGAATCACGTATTTGCGGCGCAGCAGCGATTCCCTGACCTTGCTGGAGGCTGTGGATTCAGCCGCGGCCACTTCCGCCATTTCTTTCAGTTCAACGTCGGCCTGCGCTTCCGTGCGCGAACGGAGCAAGGCAGCCCGCGCAGCCTCGCGCCGGCTCCGGCGAAACAGCCAGCGCGGCGATTCCGCCACCATCAAGCTGCCGATCACGAACAGAATGCCGGGCGGCAGCGAAACCCAAAAAATGCCGCGCCAGGCGGTGTCTTTAAAAGCGAGGAGTTTGCCGGCGTCACCGAGTTTTGCCACCTCCTCCACGCGAATGCTGAAATACATGCCGATGACTGCCGCCGCCACGATTCCCAGCGTCAGCAACCATTGGAAAATTCCCGTGCCCTTGCCCCGGCTGGCGGCGCTGAGACATTCCGCCAGATAAAGCGGAACCACCACACCGATGAACCCCGCGCTGACGCCTTGCAGGAGACGCCCCAGCACCAGCGGGCCATAACCATGCGCCAGCGCGATCACCGGAATGCTGATGACGAACAACACCCCGCTGAGAGCCATCAACGGTTTCCGTCCCATCCAGTCTGCGAGGAGGCCGGCGAACAAGGTCGAAATGACGCTCCCCAACAGCACGGCCGCCACGATGAACGAGAGTTGACCCGAAGTGAGGCCGGAGGTTGCTTCGAGATACGGCAGCGCGCCAGCGATGATGCCGACGTCCACCCCATAAAGCAAACCTCCCAATCCCGCGACCAGCAGCAGAAAACGATTGTAGCCAGCGGTGGCGGTCCCGCTCGTGGGCTGGGGGCGTTCGCTCATAAACGGCAATGCTTTTGTTCCATCGGCAACCTGGACATTAACACAATTTTCACGGAGGAGTTAAGGCGGGTTGATGCCATCAATGATCGGACGCAGCATGTTGCGAAAACCAGAGCCAATCCAAGTTTCCTGCGCCGCCGGGGAGGGATGGGTTTGCGCCCTTCGCATTTAGCAGCGTGGAGGTTTGCCACTTGTGTACTTCAGAATGGCCATCGGCGAAAGAGAAGCCGCAGGCATTGTTCAAATAGGCCGCCGGAACGTCGGGAAAACCGCCGGGCGAATGGCTGTTGATCTCGAGATACCCATCATTGATGGTATAAGGAGATTCATCGCAAAAAACAA
>JAQGPB010000558.1 GCA_028293265.1 Pedosphaera sp.
AATCCGAAGGCCCCGCAGCCACACCCCGCGAAGCCGCCTGGCTGATCGTTTTCGGCATCACCAGCGGAATCTATCGCGTAATCATCTTTGCCGGAGTATTGCTGCTCGTGGCCGACCGTTTTTTGATCCTCGGCCTCATCATGGCGGCCGTTTGCCTGATTTCCTGGGTCACCGTGCCGATTGGCAAATTCATTTATTATCTTGCCGCCAGCCCGAGGTTGCAGCGCGTCCGCTGGCGGGCGACGGCCATCACGGCGGGATTGGCCGCTCTCGCGCTCCTTTTGCTCGCGGTGGTTCCGTTCCCGCATCATTTTCGCGCCCCGGGAATTGTGCAGGCCGAGCGGCGGACGGAGGTGGTGGTGCAGGTTTCCGGGGTGGTTGAGAAAATACTGGCAACTCCGGGCTCCAAAGTTTCCGCTGGCCAGCCGTTGTTGCAGCTCAGCAGCCGGGAATTGGAACTCGATTTGACCGATGCCCGGGCCCGTATGGGGGAAGTGGAGGCGCGGTTGCGGGCGGCTCTGACTAGGACAAACGCGGATTTGAAACCTCTGGCCAGCCGGTTGGAATCGGTCACCAACCGCCTCGCGAAGCTGAACGCCGATTTGGCGGCGCTGACCGTCCGCGCGGCGCACGACGGCATCTGGGTTGCACCGCGTGTCCGGGATGTCGTTGGGCGGCGGCTCGAACGGGGAGTCGCGCTGGGATTGGTGGTGGACCCGGGAGCGTTTGAGTTTGTCGCCACGGTGGCCCAAACGGACGCCGACGCCATCTTCGCAAGGCCGCTTTCGCGCGGCGAAGTCCGGTTGCGCGGCCAAGCGGGCGAGATGATGCCGGTTTCGCATTGGAACATCGTTCCCGGCGGCCAGTTGATGCTCCCGTCGCCTGCGTTGGGCTGGGTCGCGGGCGGCGAAGTGCCGGTCGCCCCAAACGAGCCAGGAAAGGCGAAAGAACTCTTTTTTGAAGTCCATGCGCGGCTGCCCGATCACGCCGAGGCGGTCTTGTTGCACGGCTCTTCCGGGAGCATCCGCTTTGATCTGGAGCCCGAGCCGTTGCTGCCGCGCTGGATGCGCCAACTGGGGCAATTGTTGCAAAAACGGTATCAATTGTGAACTTGCCTTATCATGAACATTCGGCTGAGAACCTATCAAAGTAGTAGAAGCGCCCTCTTTCTTCTCCCTCGCCCCTTTGGGGGACCACGTAACGCGAAGCGTTCGTCTCTTCTGGGGCAACTGACTCGTGGCGGGCTTGGGAAGCCATTGGGCCGGGGTGAGAGGGTTTCCCCATTCGATGTTCGATGTTCGGTGTTCGATGTTCGGTGTTTCCCGGTTCATGTATGAACACCCCCACCCAGGCTTATCGCCGCGTGCAATTCCGCCCGCCCGCGCCATTGCTCAAGGGCTTGGATTCGCGGGTCAACGGCTGGATCGGCGCTTACGAAAGGCGCTCGAAAGTCCTCGATGGCTTGCGACGAGACGCCGAACAGGTGGATGCCCTCGCACCAGAATGGGTGACTCTCGAAGACAATCAACTCCACACCCGCCTGATGGAACTCCGCGCGCAGTTCCGCCGTGGCGGTCGTGCTGCGGAATCGCTAGCCATTCCCGCGCTGGCCGGAATCCGCGAAGCCGCTGACCGGAAGCTGGGGTTGCGCCCATTCCTCGTGCAAATCATGGGTGCCTTGGCCCTGCATCGCGGCTATCTGGCGGAAATGGCGACCGGCGAAGGGAAGACCTTGACTGCCGGGCTGGCCGCCGTGCTGGCCGGCTGGACCGGCCATCCCTGCCATGTGGTCACGGTTAACGATTATCTGGTCGAGCGCGATGCCGGTTGGATGCACGAACTCTATACCTTTTGCGGCATCCGGGCCGGATGCGTGACCGGACTAATGGAACCGGCCAAGCGTCTTCACGGCTACGCGGCTGATGTGACTTATGTCACCAGCAAGGAATTGCTCGCGGATTTCCTGCGCGACCGGCTCCGGTTGGGCACGGTGACCCAGCCCTCCCGGCGATTGATCCGCGACCTGCTTAAGCCTCGTGCCGCCGTCGGGGCCGACGGCCTGGTGATGCGCGGCCTCCATACCGCGATCATTGACGAGGCAGACAGTGTGTTGATTGACGAAGCCGTGACCCCGTTGATCATTTCTGCACCGCAAAAGAACTCCTTCCTTGAAAGCGCGGTGACCATCGCCCAGCAAGTCGTGGAACCCTTGGCGGCGGGGGAACATTACGCGGTAAGCCAGCTTTACCGGGAAATTCGGCTGAACAAGGCCGGGCTGGAGCGGTTGAGCGCAGCCTGTGCCGCGTTGCCGGGTCTTTGGCAGGGGCTTGACCGCCGTGATGAACTTGTCAAGCAGGCGCTCGCCGCCCGGGAATTCTTCCTGCGGAACAAGCAATACGTCGTCTTGAACGACAAAATCGTGATTGTGGACGAGTTTACGGGCCGTCAGATGCCCAACCGCACCTGGAGCCATGGCCTGCATCAGGCGGTCGAGGCAAAGGAGGAAGTGCCGATTTCTGACCTGACCGAAACCATTGCCCGTCTGAGCTTCCAGCGCTTTTTCCGCTGCTTCCGGCGTTTGTCCGGGATGACCGGTACGGCGCGCGAAGCCGCCGCCGAATTCTGGCAGATTTACAAGCTTCCGGTAGTGGCCATTCCGACGAACCGGCCCTGCGTTCGTGAGCACTGGCCGCATCGCATTTTCCCGGACGAAGCCTCAAAATGGCGGGCCGTCGCCGACGAAGTTCAGCGACTCCATGCCCTTGGCCGCCCGGTGCTGGTTGGCACCCGGAGCGTCAAGGCGAGCGAGAAACTTGGGGCGACGTTGTGGGTGGAACGGAAATTGGATTGCAAGGTCCTGAACGCTGTCCGGGACGCCGACGAAGCCGCCATTGTGGCCCTGGCCGGTGAACCGGGCCATGTCACCATCGCCACCAACATGGCCGGGCGGGGTACCGACATCAAGCTGGGGCGCGGGGTGGTGAATTTGGGCGGTTTGCATGTTTTGGCGACGGAGTTGCACGAATCCAAACGGGTGGATCGCCAGCTTTTTGGCCGCGCCGCGCGCCAGGGCGAGCCCGGCAGCGCCCAGGCATTCATCAGCGTTGAGGACGAACTGCTCGCCCGGTTTCTGCCCAACCCCTTGCGCCGGGCCTTGAACCGGGCCGTCCAAAGCCGCATGGGTGGCTGGCAAAAAATGGCCGCCGCCGCCTTTGCGCTCGCCCAACGGAAGGCGCAGAAGAACGCTTATCAGCAGCGTCAGGGCGTCCTCCGTTCGGATACCTGGCTGGATGAAAGCCTCTCCTTTGCGGGCCATGATGTGGTTTGAGTTAGAAGGATTGATCTTGTAGGAGACAACGTGAGGAGTCTCCAATTTTCTCCCTTCAAGAAAACCAATCACAGCCATACTGCCCAGTCTTCCCCTTGCCATCCCTCCGCCGCGTCCCTATGGTTGCTGCATCACAGAACCTGGCGGCATCTCCCGGACTAGTCCATACCGTTAGAAACGGACCCGCAGTTCAAACATCAAAAGTTACCATGAACACCAAATACACCAAATCGTCCTTCTCCCGCGCCGCCTTGCTTGGGTTCCTGCTTGGAACCCTCAATGCCCAGCTCCCAATGCATGCCCAAGGCCCGCTCACCCCGCCCGGCGCGCCCACGTCGTCCATGAAGTCGCTGGATCAAATTGAGGCGCGCACAATCGTGAATGCGGCGAATACCCCGGGCGACGCCACCAACACCTTTATCATCAGCGCGCCCGGCTCGTATTATCTTACCGGCAACCTCACCGGGGATTCAGGGAAGCACGGCATCAGCATTCAGGCAAATGATGTGACGCTGGACTTGAACGGGTTCGCGCTGATTGGTGGCGGCGGCGGCGCTTTCCGCGGTGTCAACGTCCCGCTGGCGCAAAAAAATTTCAGCATCCGCAACGGCACTGTCCGGGGCTGGACTGACGGCGGGGTGCGGACAGACGTGGCAATCAATACTCTGGCGGAAAAACTCCGGCTCTCGGACAATCTCGGCGCCACGGGATTGGTCATCGGCAATGGCGCAGCCAGGGACTGTGTGTCTGCAGGCAATGCCACCGGTTTTGTGGTCGGGAACGGTGCGCAGATCAAGGACTGCTCGGCCACGGCCAATACCACCGGGTTCAGCGCCGGGGACCGCTCCCACGTCAACAATTGCATCGCGACCATCAATACCAGCACCGGTTTCAGCTGTACCAGCTTCGTCACCCTGGTCGATTGCACCTCAAGCCGGAACGCCGGCGTGGGCATCTCGGTCCAGGGCAACTGCAATGTAACCAGGTGCAATGCGAGCAGGAACGATGTTGACGGTCTTACCACCGGCCCCGGATGCACCGTTGCGGGGTGTACCGCCGGTAACAATGGCTACAACGGCATTTCGGTCGATACCGGCTCTACTGTCCAAAACTGCACCGCCCGGGTGAACGGGAGCGCCGGAGTGGGCTGTTCCGCTTCCTGTCAACTGCTTGGAAATACCTGCGATGCCAACAACCGCGGTGTTTACACCTCTGGCAATGGCAATCGAATTGACGGAAACAGTTGCAGCGCCAACACCCTGCACGGCTACTCGATCTCTGGAAGCAATAACTTGCTTGTCCGCAACAGCGCCCATGCCAACACCACTGATTTTAGCATTGGTGCCAACCCGGCCGGACCCATCGTCAATATGACCGGGGGTGGCACGATTTCGTCCACTTCGCCGTGGGCGAATTTCACCTACTGACCCACAAATTTGGAGGTCAAAAAGCCCGCCTGACAGTACCCGCAATTCAGGCGCTTTCGCCCGCCTGCGTAGCGCGGGCGTTTCGCCCGGCTTTGGTTCAAGCGCCGTAGGTGCGACATATTTATAGCAAACCGGCCTACAAAATTCCCAAGCCCCAGCGGGGCGGCACCAGGCAACAGCTTGTTGGCTTTGACCCGGTTTCCATGCCGCCCCGCTGGGCTTGGGAAGATAAAGAGAGCCGCCTTGCTATAAACATGTCGCGCCTACGGCCAAGCGCGTCAGCTTATAAGGGGCTGAAAATCAGGCATCAGCCGCTTGAAAAGCGGTCCTTGGCTGCTTTTTGGCGGCTGACCCGTTGCTTTGCAAACCAGGCCGCCGGGTGGAGCGCAACCTGAAAGGTTGCCAGAAATACGCCGGGGGTTGAGGTCCGCCGAAACCCCCGGAAGGAGCGGATTGATGGGGCAGCATCCTGGAGGGATGGCAGAGCGGGGTTGGCCGGCAAAGCCGGGCGGATTGCTGGCATCCCTCCAGGAT